>JBOGPP010000109.1:0-29738 GCA_050748485.1 Nitrososphaeraceae archaeon
CCTTTGCATTCTTGTTCGATCTTGGTCTTGCAACTGGATAGGAACCTTCGGAAACTATATCCATCTCTTCACTCACGACCTCACTTCTGATACCAACGTAAATCTTTGAATGTTCTTCCCACTCATCCAAATCATCATCAAAATCATTGTAGAATTTCTTCGTCAAGTTATCAAATTCCCTCACTAATTCTAGTCCCATCAGATCAGGTTCGTCATCTGAAAACACATCAATCCATTTCTCTATCTGTCTATTCCAATAATCCGGCGTCAATCGTACTTACGTCTCTGGAGGACGCAATAAAGGTTGTCGGGCATACTTGTAAGTTCAACTAGTCAAATATCATTGACTTTGTGCGCGCGACAACTACTCTCAGAAATGGTGAGGTTCATATTCTGAAATGTTTGTTCCACCATATCCCTCGTGTAGTGCGAAATTACTACAGTTAATTTGATTTTCTGCGCGCCTATCCTTGTTTTATGTAGAAGAGAGACAATAGATCTTTTTGGGATCTGGCATATCCAGATAATAAAGGCGAGGTTAGAACTTTACGGGTGTTTGCGCGCAAAAATACCTTATACTAATTATAAGACATCGCAAACTCCTGCGGATGCGCAATCAAAAGGTTATTCCGGAACCAGAATCACACCTGACTCAACACTTAGAAAGTATTCGTCACGATCAGGGAAGAGAAAAAATTTGAAATAGTAACAACTGGTAACACCTTATTTATCTCGTGCGCGCACAAACAATACAGGATATACAAGAAAATATGTTAGATATACGTTCAGAGAGGGAAAGAATAAAGGAACTAAAGGTTCTAGAATTACATGATAAAGGTTTTTCTTTCAGACAAATTGCCAAATTGGCACACGTGTCACTAAGGGAAGTAACCAAATATGTCCATAGGATTTCAAATAAAACAAAATCTCCCTCAAGTACCTCTGTAATGGACGAGGTTGTTTTGGAGTATAGAATCTCGGGAATGAAACACGAATTAAGAGATCTCAAAATGGAGAAGAACAATCTTATGAATGAAGTGAGAGATTTGCGCGCGCAGAAATATAAAACAATGAATCAGTTGCGCATCAAACAATCAGAGTTGGATGTCGTGAAAAGGAATTTGGAATATGAAAGGTTCTCCAATGAAATCTTGAAAGAATTCTACATTGGCAAATAATCATCAAGAACGAGATGTAACTCATTCTCGCCCGTGAAAAAAGAATGATTAACCCATTGATATGCCTAGATGGAAGGTGTAATATATAATTACTAGCTGAACTGATCGCCCAATGCCTACCTCTATAGAATAGTAGTTTTTTTATGTCACTGACGTCTTAAAGCACTGTTTCAATAAATGGAAGTGCAAGATATTCTGGATATAGTAGAAGAATTTGGAGAAACTCGAAGCATCGAATTAAAGAAATCAATGTCTTGGCAGGAAAAGGAGACCCAGTTCAAGATTACAAAATCAATTATGGCATTTAGTAACATTAGAGATGGTGGAAAGATCATATTGGGAGTAGAGGGGGATAAAAATGGCAGATTCGAACCAAAGGGAATGGACACTGACGATTTTGCCTCTTTTAAACAGGATCTCCTATCAGATCATATAAACACATTCGCCAGTCCATTTGTAGATTTTAGAGTTCACCATGTATCCAATAATATATTGAATTTTATAGTTAGAGATGTAAAAGAATTCAACAGAGCGCCTATGACTTCGTTGTATGCCTCAAATGTCAGTATCTTTCCACATTTTGCACATGACTTTGATTCCGATCTATTTAGTTCACTACAGTTGGGACATTGTTTTGGTCTAAAAAGTTTCATGGTTGTTGAAGTGTTATTCTCTATGCCATATGCCTCTAGGAAAGAGTTTGATGATTCGTTACCAAAATAATGAATATACACATTTGGCATCTGACTTGTATTACTCCAACCTGCATGGTCTCTCAAAGTACTTTCTTTCAAATTCTGGGATTTTTCAGTTAATGCAGAATGCCTGAATATGTAAGGGTTCTATGGTTTCATCAATATTGTTTTGATATAGGATTTGTCTCTAGGACTAACTGTCTCATCCTTTATTAGTTTCGGAAAATATGAACTTTGATAATAATACTTGTACCTCGAACGCATACCATCCTCCGTAATTCGATTTGTGTAGTTATTGTGACTCTTTCCAACGAATAACCATGAGTCTGGGTTGTCTGAAGTAGGATGTTCTCGTAACCAATCCTTAAGGTATGTAAGGGAATTAATTAGGGGCAGAGTCCTAGGTCTGGTTTTGCCTGATACCTGTATTTCTGCATATTGCACTCCTGACTCTGACATCTTGAAGATTATGTCCTTTATTCTGAGATTTAGAAGTTCATTAGGTCTTGCAGAAGTATCATTTGCCATCGCATGATAACACCTGTCTCTCCTATTGGGACAGTACTTTAGAAAAATCGCATGTTCCTCACCTGTCCATAAATCTGACGGTTTGTAAGGGGATCTTTCCTGCCTTGGTAATCGCTTTATTCCGTTCATGCACGGAGGTGTTATCCTCTTTCTGCAATCAGGTTCCTCTTGATTGTATAACCATCTGAAAAAGGTGGAAAGTACCATTTGTCTTCCGTTATGCGTACCGATACTCTTGTGAGTTGGATCTAGTTCTGGTGGTTTCTTTATACTGTTCAGGTACCCTAAGATGTCCTCCTTAGTCATATTCGAAGAAGATTTGTGATCTAAATTTGATGAAAGCCACACCAACTTCTTTATTATCCCCTCAACAGTAGATTCTTTGATATTCTGTTCGTTCTTTTGTGCGACTATATAATTGAATACGGTTAAGGCGTTGTGTGGATTTGTACGCGCCATCACACTGAAGATCTTTTTGGTATATGGTTTTTGGTATCTTATAATGGCATCGATTTTCCTTTCCAGATCTAAATCGGCCTCTGACGTAATTGAGGCATAATGTAATTCAGTGCCCTGGTTCCATTGCCTGCATTTTGTGTGATTTTGGAAAGGCATTATTTGAGGTTCTCCTTCTGGAAGAATTGGTTTATCACTCTTATAATATCTCTGTATGAACCCAGTAGTTTGGCGCCGGGAGTGGGACTCGAACCCACGAGTCCTTGACGGACATCAGCTTACACGTAAGCCTAAGATCTCGAGGCTGACCCCTTTTAGGGTCGATGACTTACCTAGCTTGGGTACCCCGGCCCGATCTTTATCAATCACCTTTCAATTTTATTCTTTGGATGTTCCTGCTATCTTTGAAAACAAGAATAGTAGAAGCGAGGAAGGTGAATTCGCAGACATAATTGTGAAGAGCTTTAGACTATAAATGTAATGCTAATGTGAGGGTATAAGTAATTCTTCCCAACTTTCATCTGCCAGTTTTTTTGATACCTGTAACCTATAGATTCAATATCGGTACACCATTTAATTTGGCAAGATACAATCTGTTTCTGCCAAACAAATTTAATTGGCATAAGAGAGATTTCTCGAATTGTGATCCAATCTTGGCTGTAGGTTCTTTCAAGTTGTTGTTGGTAATACCGGCTATTCCTCTAGAAAAAACTGAAGTTCTCTTTTACAGTAACAAGTACCATGTGACTATTCGTTCTTTCAATCGAAGGGAGAGCAAGATCTCTTTTGACAAAATTGCTGAGTTCTCTACGGTTTCGGAATTTGGCTATAATTACCATATCGGTTAGCCCCGTAATGTCATAAACAGCACATACGTTAGGAAATTTAGACATCGCACGTTCAACCTCCGCGATCTTTCCCTTCTGAGCAGTGACCTCTATTATCGCTGTCAAATCATATCCTAATTTTTCATGATCTACAATTGCAGAATAGGATTTTATTATTCGATGATATTGGAGTTTGTTTATTCTGGAAAGAACAGTCGGGGCTGAAACTCCTATTTGATAGGCTATCTTTCTGTACGAAAGCCTTGCATCAACTAGGACTTTTTTCAAGATCTTGGAGTCTATTTCGTCGATACTCAAAGCATATTTCCAAAGCTATTTCTAAATCACAAGTCTGATAAACCTTTTTGTATTTTTTCAGAGTAGGAAAACAGTTTAGCTGGATATGGAAATGCCATAGGTTGTTGGTTCTTCCATTTAAGTACGCAGTTTCATTTCTCCAAACGCTTTACCTATAGTTATCACTATAATGTATTTGAAATTCTAAATTCTGCGGTCCTTAAGATCCATTTCTGGCTTGTTTTACTTCCAATAGTATAGTTCTCACTATAGCTATCCGTGTCTCGTAAAATTACTCGATCCTACTACACGTGGCTGACTTTTTATTGACGCTCCGCCAGTAGAGAGTACATGACTTAGAATTTTTACGGTTAGTGTATATTGGTATACACTCTAAGCGTATTCTATACGTAATCCAGAAATTTAATGTTTCAAATTCTTATTCGACATGATGGGTTTTAGCAAGCTGGTCGTAAAACCTCACAGATTTTATATTTACGAATTCAAGCATACCATATTTTGAGAGCTCTCGTCCAAATCCACTATTCTTGATACCACCAAATGGGACCCTCGGATCAGAGAGCACTACATTGTTGACAGTCACGATGCCTGATTCTACCATCCTTGAAAGTCTTTCGGCCTTGTCCAAGTTTTGTGTCCATATGCTTGCACCTAGGCCAAATTTGGAATCATTTGCAATGTTAATGGCGGCTTTTTCATCTTCAGCAACCAGTATCGGTGCGACCGGCCCGAATGATTCCTCTTTTGCGATTTCCATATCATGATGTATTTTCCCTAACACAGTTGGGCTGTAATAGTATCCCTTACTCCTCAATCTCTCTCCACCAACAAGTAGCTCTGCTCCTTGACTAATGGCTCTTTTGACCATTCCCTCTATGGCTTCTAGACCTGAACGATTTACCAATGGTCCTACATCAGTATCCTCAGATAATGGATCTCCTACCCTAAGTTTTTCTGTTTTCTGTACAAATAGCTCAACGAACTCATCTGCAACCTTATTGACAACTATGAATCGCTTTGAAGCAATGCAACTCTGTCCACAATTGATAAAGCGACCTTTGACGGCCCCAGTAGACGCTTTTTCTATGTCAGCATCTTCACAAACTATGAATGGGTCGCTCCCCCCTAGCTCGAGAACCGTCTTCTTTAGGTGGCCAGTAGCCCTCTGTGCTACTTTGGAACCGACAGGAACACTACCTGTGAAGGTAACGGCATTAGTACTCTCAGATTCTATGAGAAATTCTGCAACCCTGGAATCGCCTACTGCCGTTTGAAATACTCCTCTTGGCAATCCGACTTCTTCAAAAATTCTTTCGATCTCTATCCCACATTGCATTGTGGCACTGGCTGGCTTAAGCACAATTGTGTTTCCTGCCATGAGAGAAGGAGCTGCAAATCTCAGGGCCTGCCAGTATGGAAAGTTCCATGGCATAATGCTTGCAATAACGCCTAAGGGTTCGAAAGTAACAAAACTCTTTCTAGCATCGGTATTGATAACTTCATCTGTTGTAAATATATCCCCATGATCTGCGAAATATTCTATTGCCCAAGCACACTTTTCTACTTCTGACCTTGACTCCTTAATCGCTTTGCCCATTTCATTAGTAGCTATAGTAGCCAGTTTTTCCCTTTCCTTCCTGAGTTGACTGGCAAAGCCATACATGTAATCGGCCCTCTTATTCCCGTTATTGTTCCCTAGTAGTCTCCATTCTGTTTTAAAAGCTTCTTCAGCCTTCTTTGTCATTCGAAGAAGCTGTTCTTCAGAGGGAATATCGTATTCTCTAAGAATCTCTTCCGTTGCTGGATTTAGGGTTCTTACTTTCATTTTAATCAGGTAATATATTCCGACACAGCAGCTGCTCATTGTCGTATTTAACACATTTAAGCAGATGAATATGTGACATTGGAATCTCCTCTGATTTCGGTCTATATTATGGTTTGGACAATATTCTTTCAGTCCGCCATGCAAACACTCCAAATATTCGACGGCACCAATTACAAGATAGAACAAGATCCTTACGCCTACTAGACATGACTAATCATAGAGTAGTATTCTCATTACGAGTGTTAATCTGATAAAGTCTGTTTATAAAAAGCTGGACGATTAGGTGGATAGAGAGCTTGACGCATTTCTCTGGTCCACATCTATTTGGAGAACAACGCGACATATCACAAAAGGCAGCATTTGCCTTAAGTAGGCGAGGTCTGTTACTTGATAGACTTTCGATTTTGAGTAATAATATTGGGCGGTTACCTACTGTAATACTAAGGATTTAGGGAAATTAAGGTCAATAGTAAGCCCTCGATGGCGGTGATCGACAAAATGGATTCTTTTCAATCAAAGAGGAAAATGGGACCTACCTATCAAGATTTTGTGAATTGGATCCAGGGATAGGTACAAATTACTGATTATGATGAACTCCACAATGATTTGCCCTCGCCTCGCTTAGTTCAATACTGATACAGAGGCGGTTAGATCCAGGGAGAGTGTCGCTCATATGCAATAGGCGATGTGAATTATCCCTTCAATTTGTCAACAATCTGTAAACATACTACCAACAGGTTGTCTTCGGCATCAAGCGAAATGTTTGGATCAGATGAACCATTCATCTTGTTTTAAAACTATCATGACATGACAAACGAATGGGCCATCAATGAATGTGGCGTGTCCTATAACAACTAGCCAGCCACGTATCAGTGAATTTGATCCGTGGATGTCTTGATATCAACAAATGCCTTTAATGTGAATCCGAAGCCAGGTACGAAGAGACCAGGGCTAGCATTAAAAAATTCTATTACTCGGTCCAAATCTAATAGATAGATGTTAGATATCTCAGAAGGATTTATTGAGATATGCTTTATTGTTTCATCATCATGCAAGTATAGCTTGTAAATTGTAACAAAAGCAGTCTTTTTCCAGCGATTGCTAACACTACTTCGACCATAGCCGTCGTTGTTTAGGTATGTGTAGCTGTCGTAATTGTCGTCGTACTCCTCTTCTACATCCATGTACATCTTACATATTTCTATGAGGGGATCGGAGTGGATCATAAGTCCCAGCTCTTCTTGAATTCTTCGAGACGCCGCCTGAAGATAGCTCTCGTCATACTCTACTTGGGCGCTGACTGATTCGGAAAAAAGACCACCGTGCCTTCTCTTGTGAGATGCTCGTTTTTGGAGTAGAAGTCGGTTCTGACCATCAAGTATGAAGACTGAAGCGAATCTGTGGATCAAACCCCGAGAATAGACGACGTCAGGCAAGGCAGATCCTATGATATTATCTTGTTCACTGACTACCGCCAATTCCTGATTAGTAAACGGATATGGGGGATTCATATTTTTTTTCTGTTGTTACAAGGTGACCTATTTCTATTGTGCTATTACGTGTTTGTGATCTGTTGTATAGATAAAAAACATTATACAATCTTCTTATAGATTAGATTGTCCCTAGTACAAAGGTTGACCTCGAAACTTTGAGAAAGATTACGAATATTTATACAAGTCACATCTAACCATGACAAATATTAAATTAAACTACCCAATCTTTGGTGGTACAACACTATAGATAACTAGATATCCATTGGAAGAATTTTCATATGGAAACCTAGATTTACTTGCCAACCAAAAACAAGCATGTGATCAGATTGATAAAATGCTAGGAGCTCTTTTTTCAATATTGAAACCGTACTTAACCGAATATCAACCTGATACCAATCCAAAACTATAAAACTAGGCTCGAAAGCTACCGATTTATATATAAAGAACCGAGATATGACCATAAAATTAATTTACTGCGAATTAAGGAAAGTGTTTCTTACGAAGACATTATAAATTACTGACGTAGACCTTATGAACGGGTATACTATGAGCTCAGCAAACGCAATCATTGAAAGATATGATGAAAATCCCATACTAACTCTCAATGAGGAGAATTGGTGGGAATCAAAATCTGTGTTTAACTGTGCCTCCATATACGACGGTAAAAGGGTACATTTACTTTACCGTGCAGTCGGAGAATATAAAGATTACATTTCAAGGATTGGATACGCTTCCAGCAACGATGGCTATACATTCACTAGAAATAATGATACGGCCACCGAACCGGTTGAGGAATATGAAAGATATGGCATAGAAGATCCTCGTTTGTTTCAACTGGAATCTAGAACTTATTTTACTTACGTAGTACCTTCAAATTATGTTAGAGAATTGCCAACTGTTTCCTCAGCGCTGGGAACAACTGAAGACTACCGTGAATTTAAACGACTGGGAATAGTAACCCCAAGGTTGCATGATGATAAGGATGTCGTTTATTTTTCGACAAAGATGTCCCCGACATCTGGTGATCTGAAATCAATAAATGAACATGACGGAAAATGTTATTTTTCCTTGCATAGACCTAGTTCTTGGATCGGTACGTCATATGGTGTAGAGAGGCCAAGTATATGGCTCGCGGAGAGCTCTAACCTAACAAATTTCCAGAAGTATTCCATACTTTTAAAACCGGAACAGGATTGGGAAGCCGCAAAGGTCGGAGCTGGACCTCCCCCCATTAAGACTAAGCGAGGTTGGTTAGTAATATACCACGGCGTAAGCAACTCTAAGGTCTATAGAGCAGGAGCAGCCGTCCTCGACTTAAATGAGCCTAATATAGTACTAGGCAGATGTACAAGTCCCATTCTAGAACCGGAGAGAGAGTATGAGAAAAGAGGCGATGTTAATAACGTAGTATTTCCATCTGGCGCTTGTGTGATAGATGGCAAGCTATTCCTCTACTATGGAGCAGCTGACAAGGTTTGTTGCCTTGCCACGGCTAATCTCGATTCGCTTGTCAAGTATGTTTTAGAGAGGAATTAATTGTAAGTGGCTACCGAAAGGAACTTAACCAGCTAGCTATTGTTCACTGGTTAAGCTATTATAATCCCTTGTTCGTGTAGAAAGAAATACGTGGCATTATTCTATCAGAACCCTCGCGTGACACTAATGATCAGAGACTAGTCCCATAATCAGGTATTAAATGTATGATTTATTGAATTCTCTCAATTCATGCTAATTATTCATTTCCATGTACCTTGTGACCACATAACCCAGAATAAAAAATAAGGAATAAACTTTCCTATCTCTTCAAATTTTCGCGTAGACCCATTCTTTGATCAAGAGGTGTCAGTGATGTACTAGTTGCGTTGCCTGCACTTTGAGAATCCTCGTCGTTTGTTCTTGACAAAGGTGACGGGCTATCTACGATACTTGAAGAATTTGTTGGACTAGTACTACAGGAGCCATCCACACATTCAGTTTTCTCACACATTCCTACACCGTCGCATGAGATACTGGTGCTCTTGTCTTCGGCGTAGACTGCATTCGGATTTGTCAAAGGCATTATCATAATTCCAATTTGGACTGTCAAGACGCTAGCGAAGATGCTTGCTATCAGATTGCCAGAAAATATCGTGACCATGATGCCTATGAAGCAATGATTTAGTATAATTGGGTTAATTTAATTAGTTCTAGAGGTTAGGAAGTGTCATTTTCATAATCCCTTATTACACGAATATTTTTTTGCTCTATTCCGAAGAATACAGGAAAGTTCGACCTCAAACAAATTCTAGATCTGAGGTATATTCAGTCACAACTTTCATATCCGTTAGCTAAATTCTCTTATTGAGTTTCGTTCAGATGCTATCATGAATTCGTACGCCTATCAATTTATCATATTTTTTGCAACGATTAGAGAATAATCGATGCTAGATCTAGTAGCATAATCGAGAACGACGCTACAATAGCGATCAGCGACCTTTCATACTAGGATCAAATATACTAAATGTAGTCGCGGAGATAAATTATCTGTAGACGTAATCCATCTATCGAGATGTGTTTTTATTTAGAGATACTGGGTTAATGACAAGAAAAATATACGGTTGAAGGCAGAATTAGTGAAGGGCTATGTGGAATTGTGGAGTCGTTATTGAGTATTTTTTGACCACGCGCCTGCCTTTATGTACCTGGATATGGCTGAATTCTCTGCATTATAATTACCATATTCATCCCAACCATGAGATGCTTGGGAAGAGTTGTACGATAGGTATCGTATTTGGATTATTGATTTTATTGTTCTCGCCTTCTCATTCTAATGCAGACATGCCGTTAGGAGGTTTACAACAAAGAATAGGGAATTACGACGTTAGTGTGAAAACTGATCCCCTGCAACCACGAACAGAGAAAACTGTTAAGATTCTTATGGTCATAACCGCTATCAACGGCGATGACGTAAGTGGAATCCCGGTGGATATAACAATCGCAGGTGATGGAAGTATACTGTCGAGTTTGGATCGACCAATAGCTGTCCCATATGGGCATTATACATATCAGTACAAATTCGAAAAACCCGGCGTTTATAGTCTGGTTGTGGATATCTATGATATTTATTTTACGGGTCGTCAAGTCTCTTTTACTTTCCCAATTGAAGTGAAGTCCACCTTTTTTGGCTTTTGGGGTGTCTCTGATATGATGGGCTATGTTCTAGTATCCTTAATTGTCATTATTGTCTCAATTATCTTTGCCATCATTATCTGGCAAAAGCACAAGACTAGGTTGGGAAGCATTCTTCACGACGATAAGAAATGAGGCTTGCAATCACACAAGCATTTTGTTTTCGTCAATACTAAGTTAATTTGAGATGTTATTTTGCAGTTAACTTTACCTCAAATAAAATAATGGTATGTGCGCAGATTTTCCATCTTAACATTTAAACGAGCCGCATCTGATTCAGACATCTGTTCGTGCGTAATCTGAATGGATAATCAACGGTAATAGGAGATACTCCCCCTCACAGCGAGGTATTACAATACTTTTAGGATATTCAAATTGTTCTTTATTATGTTTCATTTTGCCTTGTCGCAATATATGTACAAGAATGGGTTCAAGTATTGGAAGTTATAGTCTTGGGATAAAATATTGTCGTAGATGCGAAGTATATTTATTTCATGACGGATATATCTGTCCATGCTGTAAGTGCCCTCTAAGAACGTCACCAAACAATAGAAAGGGCAAGGAAAAATTACGTATGAAACGTACGATACAATAATAACTAGTCGCCAATGCGACCACTAATCACTGAAAGTAGATTGCATTGATAGCGCTCTAACGTGTGAAAAACAAGTCGTAGGTACTGAAGATAATGACAGGTAAATCAAGCTGAATGGCAGTGATGTGCTTAAAAGCTATCAATAAAAAGCATCTAGGTTTGCCTGATCTTCATCCCTTTCTCATAATTTGTGGAAGTGTTACAGTTGACTTTCCGAGGCAATACTCGGCCTGATAAACATGAATTTAGAGTATATTATACTATTTATGACAAGATACAAGTGAAATAATTGATGTTACCGTCAAGGCGTATTATCCGGGCCGATAAAAGTACGGGGAAAGATGAATATGATACTCGCTAGCACTTTGGCATTTGAATAACTTGCAGGATTGGATTACATCAGTATTTGCTTCATCATCAATGTTACATTAAGGGCGCTAGGTTCCACAAGTCTAAATACTCTAGGCATTAGCATTTTTTGTGATCCATTTATCCCTTTTTGCATCTTAAAGATATTTTTTGCGAAGTAAATTGCCACTGTAAGAAGTAGGACGTCGTACCAAGCTATGATCTTAACAACAATCTCCGAAAATCTTCTCCTAGGTGCTTAAATCTATCAACCCTTCTTCTATCCTCCTCAGTCGCAGGGAGATTCTCTAGGAGGAATCTTTGCTGTCGTTCAGTCATCGCATCAATAGAATTCAGAATGTCCTCCATTTCGCTCTTGCGTACCTCTAGTATCAGAAGTTCTTTTGTCCTATCGGTTTGGATCAACCTAACCATATTTTATCTTCATCATCATCATTGTAATTGCAAAATCGATCTTAAATTGTTGTGGCTACGCATATACAGACTAACGTAGGCTACTTTGCGCTTTAGAGAGGGATTAACCGCTACTCGCTTGGTTTTCGAAAAATTATTCGTTAGTCAAACTCATTATTGTCGGCTTATGCTTCGGAAACATCCCAATCAACTTGCTTCTTGTTCCTAATTCGTAATCTTTGTAGTCAAACCCTGGCGTAACCATACAACCAATAAGTGCGAATGATGCTCCATCATCAACCCTTGCTCCGAACCACAAACCGGCCTTGATAATCACGTGGCATTGCTCTCCATGATCGATATTATTTCCAAGCCTAATTTGTGTTAAATGACCTTCGTTGTCAATGATATATATCGTTACAGGGCTTCCCCTATAAAAGTGCCAAATTTCGTCCGATTTAAGCCTATGGAAGGCAGAAAAGTAACCTCTTCCATCTAGCAAATAGTAAATCAAAGTTACCGTAGGGCGCCTATTTTCTTGTGATACTTTACTTTTGTTTTTACGAGTAGATGTGTGGGTGGTGGAAAAGTTAGATCTATAAGTTTCCCTATAAAATCCGCCTTCACCAGGCAATTCTACAAGGTTCAACTTCTTTTTTATGAATTCTGATTCGGTAACCGTTAATACCGGTATAGTTGGTGACGAAAATAAACTCTTGCATTTGTTTGCGTATTTGTAAATTGCAACAAGTGACCTACTCTTTGACGGTACCTTTTGTTAGCAGTGATTTGATATGATATTTCAAGTGGGGCTCATCGACATTTCCCCAATCCGCTTGTGTTATTCAGGCGTAAAAAATGCATATGTGGGACAATAGGAACAGGTCAATCAATAGGTATCAAGTTGGGCAAGTGAGGCATGATAGCTATCTGTCTTCACTAAGACAATGCTAAATTACAAATTTACTTTAAATTCTCGTAGTTGAGGTAGCTTTACCGAGTTCGAAATCTAAACTAATATTAACATGGAATCGGATGGAATTATTAAAATACTACAGATAAGTCGGAAACCAAATTATTAATAATGTACCGCATTCAAAAGTAGTTATCGAATTGATTTTCCAGGACATCATAATGCAATCAAACGTTCCTGGTGATTCGTTGTCTTCCGTATTTCTGGTTCAGGATTTTGCAGTAATCATGATTGTCGCCGCCGTCATACTCGCAGTTACTCATAAACTAAAGCAGCCTATGATTATAGGATATATAATAGCCGGTATGATAATAGGTCCACATACACCACCATTTAGCCTAATTCAAAGCATTGATACCCTGAACGCTTTTTCTGAGTTAGGAATTATTATGTTCCTTTTCGTGATTGGTACTGACTTTCCCATTGCTAAGCTAAGGTCAGTGGGTAGAATATCTATTGTAATAGCGTTAAGTGAAACAATTGGGACTATGATTATTTCGTATTATGTGGCTCAGGCGTTACAATTCTCTTTTAGAGATTCGCTATTCCTTGCATTAGGTATGTCTATTTCAAGTACTATAGTTATAGTAAGAATCCTAGAAGAGCTAAATATGATTAGGGATAAGTCAGCCACGCTCATGCTAGGAGTTCTGATTGTTGAAGATATTATAGCCATTACAGCCCTTGGGATATTTCAGTCCATAGCCATTGAGGGAATAAATGATAGCAATCAAACTGCATCTATAATTCAGATAGGAATCTCCGTTGCAATTGTAACTGCGTTTATCGGAATTACTCTTACTATAGGTTCAAGATTCGTTCCAAACATAATTGACAAAGTAGGAAAGACAAATGATTATGCCTTACTTCTTATCTCCATACTAGGCCTAGCTTTCGGACTCTCTTTCTTGGCATCATCTCTTGAATTGTCAGTAGCAACCGGAGCATTTCTTGCAGGGGTATTAGTTGCCGAATCCAAGAGTGCAGCAATAGCTAGAGTCGTAACAGTCCCATTAAGGGATGTATTTGCGGCACTGTTCTTTATTTCGATAGGGGCACTTATGGACATTTCACAGATTCCTTTCCTGATTCTCCCCGCCTTAATTCTAATCGTAACAACGTTTGCTTCAAAATTAGTGATAATAAGCGTGGTGTTACTTAAGGCGGGATATGATAAGAATACCGCATTAAGGACTGGTCTAGGTTTATCTTCTGCACGAGCTGAAATGTCCTTGGTTGTTGCTAAAACTGGTCAGCAAAGCGGAGCAATCTCAACTAGCATATTTCCTATAATAGGCATAGTAACCATAATAACTACATTCATAACACCTTATGTCATGAGATTCGCGAAAGACTTGAAACTGTCGTCCACAGCAACATCAGACTAACTAAAAAAAATTTGAAAAGTTATAGTGAAGCGTCTAAAATATCACTTCGAGTTTTAAGCAATAACAGTTGAAGGGTGCCGACGGTAACGCAAATAACAGCTCTCAAGCCAATTCTGTAATGGATGTTACAGAATTTCAAGATAATGAATCTCGTATGGATTTTCAGTTGGATTGAAGAAAGTATCAAGAAAAGCGATAAACTTCATCAATACAATTGCGACCTCCACTCATAGTCAATATATTAGGTAAGAAGAAGGGCATCAATGCTATACTGTCTTGTTGCAAACTATTTACATGTCGTGCTATGAAGAATGGTAAATCATAAATATTCTTACAAATGATAGTCCCACAGAGATGATGTGGAGCAGGTACGCTTTAATATTAACAGTTTTATCAATACTAGTCGGGTATTCTTTATGTACGACTTACGGGCTATATGCACAGAACTCTGTTGCCAACAAATCGCCACTACAAAATGCAACTAGTGGATTAAGTTTAGATGTTCTTTTGGAGCCAATCCCATTTTCCGTCAAGGCAAATGATAGTTCTGCCAAATTCAAAGTATCGTTTCTAGAGCCGGGGACTAGTACATTGCAAGAGCATGTCGATTTTAATCTAAGATTATATGACAACAATAGTCGAGTATTCCAAGCAACTAATTCAACAGGTCAACCAGAGGTTCCTCTACACGCGACCGAAGGAGAAATGACGGTGCCTATGCTAAATTACAAATTCAATCAATCAGGCCAGTACAGGATCGAAATTCCCATTTATGGGATTTTATTTAATCCAATCCGACCAGAAATTGCTAACTTTACTCTCGAGGTCTTACATTAATACGAAAATACTAATACGGGTGCAGGGAAGCTTGATCGGACCCGGCCTCAAATTTGGGCGAAGATGATCCTTTATCTAACTTTGGTTCAAAAAATATGCACAACAGCTCCATTCCATCCTCACCAGGTAGAACAAAATCAGAATTGATGTATCTTTAATTTAGGTGTCAAAGTAGGTTCTAATTTGACGTCAATACAACTACAATCATTCAAATGAACATGAAAAGGTATCTTCATTCTTGGAGAAGATACCTAGGGGGTCATTGCAACTCGTCATGTGTGAAACAAATTCCAATCTGTGTATAAAGATTTTAGTCCGTGTAGTTTCTCGTTATATTTCCCTTGAGATAATTTTATAGTGAGAAATTTATAAGATATCCAGCTTTTAGATTCAATCTCGTGGTCATGCATGTCACCATTTTTACTTTAAATGTTATCCTTTATTCAGTACCTTCTATGTTTTCCTTTATCCTCGTCTTCATATCTGAGGTCATTTCCTCAACGCTTATCGCATGGCCTTCCCACACGTGTTTTATAGCCTTGGAAGTCACCTCCTCGTCCGAATCACCAAGAATTACATAGTCACAGTCCAGACCCACGTCTCTGCATACCAGTCTCTTCATCTCTGTCTGATGTTAGGCCACATTAAATTTATGAATTCTGGTTGATTTTATAGCGACCTGTTTAAGAACGAAAAATTATAAGTGTAGGAAGGTACGAACCATTGTGGTTAAAAAAGCAGGTCTATCCGTACCTAATCGATCTACTCGGATAGAGATACAAGATTTGGAGAAGAGTATTAGAGACAAATCTGCAGAAGAGATATTGAGATGGGCCATTGAAACATATGGTGAGGGAATAGCTCTAGCTTCAAGTTTTGGAGCCGAAGACGTGGCCATAATTGACATGATGTCGAAAATTGATAGGGAGAAGACAAGGGTCTTTACATTGGACACGGGTAGACTTAACCAAGAAACATATGATATAATGGATGAGATTAGGAAGAAATATGGAATCTTGGTGCGCGTTTATTGTCCAGATCATCAAGAGCTAGAGAGTATGCTCAGAACTCATAGAATGAATTTGATGTATGAATCTTTTGAAAATCGAAAACTCTGCTGTGAAATTAGAAAAGTTCATCCTCTTAACAGAGCCCTAAGAGATTTGTCGGGGTGGATAACCGGCTTACGAAGAGAACAGACGTTAACCAGATCTGCTATCAACAAGATAGAGATTGATTCTATTCATAACGATATAATCAAGGTTAATCCCTTAGCAGACTGGGATAACGAAATGGTTTGGAGATATATCAAGCGCAATGATGTACCCTATAATAAACTTCATGACAAAGGGTATCCAAGCATAGGATGCGAGCCATGCACAAGAGCAGTAGAACCAAACGGAGATCCACGATCAGGGAGATGGTGGTGGGAGAGTTCTGTTCATAAAGAATGCGGTTTGCACTGGGATCCTACCAGGAATAAGTGAATGAGTAATTGGCAAAAAGTGGAATGCTTCCACCTCATGGAGGTAAATTGATAAATAGCTTTGATCCTCGCCAAAAAAATCTTGATGGGATGTTCTCTATTGCTATTGATACCGATATAAGGAATGACATTGAGAACATTGCTGATGGCGTATTTAGCCCCTTAGAGGGATTTGTCTGTCAAACTGATTTTGAGAGTATTGTTAATCAAGGAAGATTGTCAAACGGGCTGCCATGGACTATTCCCATTGTACTCGATGTTGATAACGAAACTGCAATAAAGATGAAAGATGCAGGCGAGGTTTCGCTTGTAAATAACAGTGAAGCCTTTGGGGTTATGTCCGTCGATGATATGTATCAATTTGATAAGCTAAAAATTGCAAAAGAGATATACCAAACAGTTGATTTGCAGCACCCAGGAGTAATGAAAACTATGAATATGAATGACGTGTTGGTAGGTGGAAAGATACATGTTTTTTCCCGAATCCCTTTTTCGCAATCAAGAAAGCTTAGGAAAACTCCGTCTGAAACTAGGAATGAGATTCTAACTCGAGGCTGGAAAAGTATAGTAGGTTTTCAAACCAGAAACGTACCACACGTAGCCCACGAAACATTGCAGAAGACTGCACTTAGTCTGTTTGATGGTCTATTTATCAATCCCTTGATTGGTAAGAAAAAAACGGGAGACTTTAAGGACGAAGTAATACTTCAAACTTATGAAACTCTTCTTAATAGTTACTATACGAGTGGTAGTGCAATGCTTGTTACCCTTCATACAGAGATGAGGTATGCCGGTCCGAAGGAAGCAATTCACCATGCAATAATGCGCAAGAATTTTGGATGCACGCATCTCATTATCGGAAGGGATCACGCTGGTGTAGGTGACTATTATCAACCGCTGGCCGCGCAGAAGATATTCAACGATTATCCAGACCTAGATATTGAACCAGTATTCTTTCCAGCCTTTTATTATTGTAAGAAATGCCGAGGGTATTCAAGCACAAAAATATGTCCCCACAATTCCGAAGAAAGAGAGGAACTTAGTGGTACAATGATGAGAAAACTTGTAAGCTCCGGAACAATGCCAGCTGATCATTTAATGCGACCAGAGGTTGCCAGGGTCATACTTTCCTACACAGAGCCGTTCGTCAAATAATGAATAAGCAGCTTGGGTTGATAGCTAACAAGATTAAAAAATAAGGCTCTCAGCTCTAATTGCGACATCATAATTAGTTAGGACAGATCCTTTGATATCAATACCGATTTCTCTATCATCCAAAAAAACCTCATGCGGAGTAATTTTTATCTTTTGATTATTATAACATAGACCATCACAGACAATCCGGAGCTCAGTATCATTTTCGATTCTAGCCTCAAGGTTCATATTTTCTCTGCTATTCTGTAAAATTAGTTTCTTGGGTCGAAGATATTCTATGATCCAGTCTCCAATTCTACTCCGTTCCGAACTCCAACTATTTTCGAATAATATAGCGACTAATTTGTTGCTTCTATCAAAGAAATTAACATCCAATAGGAACCTTTGGTCCAATCTTCTAACATTGATGAGATCAAAATCATCTACAACCAATAGCCTTGAAGTGTTAATGAAAGTGCATCCTCCCAAAGCTACAGTGAGTTCCTTAGAGGATGTTGTCCTGAATGCAAGATCGTCATGGATCTTGTTAAAAGGGTTATTCTTGCTAGATCTCAAAAATGTGGTATCTATCTTACCAGCTTGAAGTTTTTGGTTGTGCGATGGACAGATTGCAACCATATTTTCTGGAAGGAAAACTTCTTGTCGAGGAGGAGGCTTGTCTACTTGAATCCCAGTCAAGGTGAAGTCTATGAATTCAAGAACCGGACATCCGCAAATGACGCATCCATAAAATGCCTCCTTTTTAAGTTGGTTTTGTATCGGTTGGGGGACAACCATCTACATCTATGAGGGTTAATGCATCCCAGTCATATATTACTAGTTTGATTTTCAGATAGAATCCACAATGTTGTTCTGAAGATTTGAGTTCTAGATTACCATGGCAGCGGTAAAGACGATTTTGGAGAGTGGTACATTTTTAGCCTATCTGTCTTAAGCAATGCTAATGTTCCAATCTAAAGCTGCCTAGGTACAGGTTAGACAATCAAATTCTGTACATCAAATGCATTCTTGTCTGTTTCCTTAGCTTCAATATCGAGATTCCAATATTAACAGCATAAGCATTAGGACCATCGCTTTAGTGATACATTCCTAAGATAAAGGCAAATATTCCATAACGGCTAATATTGCTATGAATGAGTGGATGAGGAATAAGATGGCCTTGCGAGTATTTCTTCTCTTGTCGTTGTTTAGTTTTCTTATACAATTTGGTTCCGTGGTGGGACAGAATCAGGAACGCTTGCAAAATTTTCAACCAATTAAAACTACCGAGACAAAAAGTAGTGATCAAGTTACTTTTGCGTATGACGTGTCCAACGCTGATCGGCGAAACCCGGTTAATTATACTCTTAACTCTTCTGTCGGAGAAAATTGGATCCTGACAATCCAGAACAACATGTCTTATGCGCAAAGGGACGATGCAAAGACAATTGTCAGATTGCATGAAGCAAGTCCAAGTGAGAAGTTTGTTGAGATAGCCATGTTTGGCGGCACATCTGACAAATTTTGGACCGCAGTAAACACTGAAGAATCTGGATATATTAAAGTGTATGAGCGAGACACCGGTGGTTGGAGTAAAGATGACTCAATAGTTGTTGGACATGGAAATAACCAAGGATTATCAGTGAATAATGGGCAAAGGATAGTAACAGATAGGCTATCCCTCGATGGCTTCAATCCAAGTTACATAACAATCTATGGGAAGGATAGCTCAAATTCCCCATTGAATACCTATGCGGGTACCATTTCATTTGACTTAATTTTTGGCGACCCTTCAGAGTCTCCAGTATATTACGTTCCATTTGCTATGCTGGTAGGCGTTGGAGGTTTGGTTGCGGTCCTAGTAGTATTTAAGAAGAGAACTAATCCGACCTAATATTCAACTAGTCCTTGAATGAGAGAAATGGTCTCAACCATGAGGTAGAAAATGACAGCAATACAGATAGTCAACGAATTGAGTCAGGAGATTAATGATTCGGGGTACTATTCCTAATTCCTGTGGTTATGTTGTTAGTTACTTCAACTGTGGTAGATATGATTTTCAATAATCACTAATTCTTGCTTATTCTCAAGTATAAGTGTCGGCGGCTCAATTCAAATTTCGTCATCATAAATCTCAATTCTCCTGTTCTTTGATCCACGCTGATCTAATCCGAAACATTAGTGTAACCTATTTTTGACTTCGGCATCTTCTCCCGATAGTAACTACAATCGTTCTTGAGCTGACACATATCGCACCTAGGGCGTCGTGGTAGACAAATGTTTTGTCCGTACATTACAAAGGTACTGTTGATCCTCGTCCAATTTTTCCTCCTTGCAGTCTTAGCTAATTCAATCTCTGTCATTTCCGGGGTTTTGGTATTAACAATACCAAGTCTGTTTGATATTCTATGAACATGTACATCCACAGGTATCGCAGGTTTGTTAAAACCATAGACCAACACACAGTTAGCAGTTTTACGCCCTACTCCAGGCAACTGCAATAGTTTTTCTACTGATTCTGGAACTTTTCCCTTATATTCTTCAGCTATAATTCTCGAAACACCCTTTATTCGTTCCGCCTTGATATTGTAGAACCCTATGCTTCTGATGATCTTCTTTATTTCTTCCAAGCTTGCACCCGCTAATTCCTTGCTACTCTTAAATCGCAGAAACAGATTGTGCACTATTTTGGTTGTGCTTTCATCTCTCGTACGAGCCGACAGTATGGTTCCAATTAATATTTTGAATGGGTCGCTCCCTTCTTCACATCGTAGGGATTCGAGAGCAGTAATTCTGGGTGATCTTGAAGTGTACAATGCTGCTTCCATCTTCCTAAGAACCCTCATGATAGAGACCACAAATGATCATTTTCCCGTCCAGGGTTATAAATTTGATAAATAGTCAGGGATATCAATTTGGTATCATATCTTGAGATATTTTATTTGTTTTAATGTTAGCCGCAGGAAAGTACTTCTTCTTGAGACGAAAGTAAATTGTTCCAATAACTCCAAGAAGTACCTTATTATCACCGAGTGATTTGTAAGCTAGTTCAATAGAGGGAAAAGGGTATTTGGTAGAAAAGACAACTGGTGATTCAAATACAAAGAAGCTAATTGTGATCTGTCTGACCGGAATGCCAGGTGCAGGAAAGTCCACAGTTGCGGACTCGTTGAAGGACAAGGGGTTCCTTGTAATAACATTGGGTGACGTAATTAGAGAAGAGGCCTCGCGGCTTAAACTCGACCTCAATGATACAAATTTAGGGAAATTGATGGTCAAGCTGCGCGAAGAGTTTGGTCCCGGGGCTGTGGCTGAATTAGTTATTAGGAAAATTGATTCAATATTAGTATCATCAGGCAATCGACATACTTCTGTTTTAATTGTTGACGGAATTAGAAGCATCGCTGAGGTAGGTGTTCTTAAATGTGTTGGGCATGTACGAATTCTTGCAATCCATGCTTCAACAGATATTCGGTTTGTTCATTTAAAGGAGAGGAGAAGAACTGACGCTCCATTAGCTCAGAGTGATTTTATGGAAAGGGAAAGACGAGAATTAGACGTGGGTATAAGTGAGGTTATTGCGCTGGCCGATGAAGTTATCGCCAACAATAGGCTTACTATCAGCCAACTAGAAGCAGCAGCCTTTGAAATCGTCGCGAAATGGATCAATTCATTGATGTAGAATTCATAACGCTATTATCTTCGTTGTTGGAAAAAAAGGGTTTTAGGGGCCATGGTAAAATACTTGAGATATCATTGTTTTTCCTAATTCCTATCTTCTGAATTTATTACTCTGACACCCATAGAATATGATTTAGGAACACCCTGTCTGATAATTCTTGAGCAGTCAGGATCATTGTAGCATATACTAGTCAGTATGTTGTTGTGTGTGGTTGTATTTCTGTATAAGCTTCCGAAAGTCCTCACTCATAACAGCAGAATCATACAAAGTGCCACTATCAATACTTCCAGAAGCATCACACCTTAACCATATTATATTTCCATCAAGATCGACCTCTAACAACCTAGACCTTTGAAGGTACCCTAATGTCGCAATTATTTTTGGCGATGAAAGACGTGGTTTAAGCATTTTCTCCAATTCCCTTAGTTTAGGATATTCACCAGATTCTAATTTTTCTCCTAATTTGTGAACAAAAAAATTAATATCATCATCGCTGATTTCATTCGCTGGTCTCTGTCCAGCTCTAATCCTATATTTTCTCTTTGATTTCTTCGTAGTATTATGCTTCATTTCTGATGTTCTAAAACCTTTCTGAATATATTCAAGTAATGTCATTGTAATGTCATTGTACGTATCAAAGACTTAGACTTACAATCGTATCCTCCAAGACTATTTGTAAGAGGAGAGTTCACCAAGACGAGATCTGACAGGACAATGTTCATGACAACGGAAGTTGGATTCCAGCTATCTTCCTGGCTAGACTATAAATATAGATCAAGACGAGTTTGTTACTCCGACAACAGTGGTAAAACTATTACCGAATACAGAACACCTAAAAAGAGCGAAACCGACCTAATCTTTTCAGTTTATCAATCAATTAATCCAGATAATCTTTATACTGACTTATGTAGTTCTTTCGCTAAGACTCTGGATCGAATGGGTAAAGGAGCGAGAGAAGAAGGTAATGAAAAGCGAAGAGAGATTACTTTTCATTCCTTTAGACGCTTTGTAAAGAGTACAATTTCCGATCTCGGGTACCAGGACTACTCTGAGTATTTCATTGGACATTCAGGTTCTACGTATTGGACAAAGAAAGAATCAGAAAAAGTAGAGATATTTCGAAAGATCGAACCTTATTTGACTTTTCTAAATCTACATCAACTGGAAAGAAAAGGTGCAGATATACAAAGCAAAGTAGACGAATTAGAAGAATTAAATCACTCATTACTAGAACGGGACAGGACTAAGGACGATGCAATTGCACAATTATCAGATCAGCTTATGACACTCACTGTAAGATTGCAGGAGATAGAAAGGAAACAGCTGGTATAAGAGTATACGGTTTTAGCGATAAGTGTAAGATTGGGAATTAAGATTGATATTATTGCTTTTATGCCAATGGCAGTTGCTACCATATTTCTTGGTATACTTCGGATTATGTCCTTTCAATGATATGAATCCCATATTCACCTTGACAGGTCCCGATTTTATCACTTATTGATCTAACCACATTTTCAATATCTGCTTTTAAATGAGCAAAAAGCAATATACATTAAGTCCTAATCTCAGTTAGGAGTAGTATATGGGATGGACTAAGGTATGCGATACCAATTCACTAAATGATGGGGATCTTGTTAGTTTTAACTATGATGATAGCAATAAAAAGTTGCTAATAGCTAGGATAAATGGAAAGTTATATGTTACAGATGGAATTTGTACTCATGCTTATGCCGAATTATCTAATGGCTTTCTGAATGAGGAAAATAAAACCGTTACATGTCCACTTCATTTATCAGCTTTTGATCTACAAAGTGGAGTTCCTACGAATGCGCCTGCTGAGATACCCTTGAAGACTTACCAAGTAAAGGAAGAGGCAGATGGAGTTTATGTATTGTTAGAATAACTCTTACAGAACGACCGAACCTATGAAACAGAAGATAAATATCTTTAGGACTGGAGATGTGTTCAGGATTGGCTCACCTCACCTTACTTTCCTGATGTGGTACCTGATAAATCTTAAAGATGAGATAGTGTCCCTGCAATGGACGACAAGAATTATCAATTGGGTCTTAGATCGAGCAATCGACGGATGCCAGCAGCTTGGAATAACCGAGATGACATTAGAATTAGAAGACATTAAAAAATTTGAAAATATGCTATATGAAAAAATTCAAGAGTTAGAGATAGAGCTAGATAATTCAAACGTTGATAGAGAGAAAGAAGTTCTTCTAAATGAAATTGACACACTAAAATGTGTCATGGCCATCTGTTCAATCTGAAACCTGGCGGTGATAAAACACAAGCTATGGGGATTGCAGAAGCCAAAAATAACTATTGGCAAACAAATCGTCGAAGAAAACAACTAATTGAGATCCAAGACGGGGCAACCGAGATTAGTGCTCAAATATAAAAACTAGAGTTGTCAGAAGAGAAATCGATCAACTATACAGAGCCTGAAAATTTCGATGAATTCCTACCAACAGTAAAACAAATGATAGGCTCATTCAAACTTCCATCTGACCGTTAAGGAGGCTGTTGAAGTTAAAACACCAACTATTATCGGCCAGTCGTATGAGATTCTTTCGCCAGTGCTAGTATCAATCAGCTTGCTCGTTGATTGCGCATATTCTATATTTTGTAGCCATGCAGTACCAGCTGCTGCTGCTGCAGCTGCAATTGCGACAATCATGATTAATCTATTTTGTTTCATGAGATGCTTGCATACAGATGTATTATATAAGCTTGAAAATCTTTGGGTATCCAAAAAGTCAATATTTGTCATTTGTGAATATGACCGAATATCTCTTAAACAAAAGAATTCAATTGGGGAATGACTGGGCAGTGTGGTATGTTTAACTTAGTTAAACAAAGTAGTAGCAGAATGCCAGCCTACTATAGTAGTCATTAGTGTAATAAGTTAAGACCAGTTCATAAGGACATGACTTTATCGACTTTGTCACAAGTGAAGCAGTGTAGGATATAGCTAGTGTCACTACCTACTTTGTAGAGCTTTGATGCTTTGCAACGGTCACAAGTAAGATCAACTACTTCATGATGCTCAGGATAATAGTTTATGTCAGTGGTAGTAGTAGGTGGTTTACTTTCAATCACTTTGTCTCTATCAATCCAGGATATGATTTTACTTAGTACATTCATGGCATCCTAATTACTTATTCACTTAGCACCTATTTTAAATGATTGCAGCATATGATAAAATACTGTCAGATATTCATCAGTTCCCGGGTTCGATTATTGCTGAACTATCGACAGATGGTTGTTTGATGTCTGTAAACACATCAATTGTAATTTGTTAACCATTAACGAAATGTCTTGACACTTTCCATAAATCAACGCGTACTTCACGCTTGCCAACTACTGACAGTTTTGACAGTATTGACTGACACACTATTGACATCACACAAGGGAAATCTGTTGAACATTCTCGTGTCAGTCAAGTCAGTCAAGAGTGTGTACCAACTGTCAACTGAATGGATAGCTATAATGTCGGAGTATATATCAGAATCTCATCGAAATCTGAAGCATACGCTCGTCCTTGTGAATCCACCGCTACATCTATTGGATGATTTAATCTATCTTGACCAAACTGTGTAATGAAGTTGCCATTGCTGTCAAACTTTTGAATTCTATTATATCATGTGTTTTCATCTGTTATCATTCTCCAGCCTAGATTCAAAAGCATTTTCCTCCTGTTTTCATCTGTTATCATCTGTTATCATGTGTTTCCGTCCAATCTCAACTTGACGTCAAATTTTTGAACTCACTTGAGCAGTCGATATTAGCATCAAATATCTTTACCTTTTTCTTGTAATAAAAACAGATGACAAATAGATTAATCTAAAAAACATCAAATTGGGTCAAAATACTGTTATAAGCACCTTTGTACTATAGAATGATGCTTTTAGATATATTTATATCTACAATAAGAAAATATCCAGAAATTATTTGGTACAATATGCATCTTCAGGCTTTACAAAACCATCTGCACCACAGATATCTCCAATGGTCCTACAAAATGCTGGATCATCAGTAACGAGACAGTATCTTTCAGGATTAACAATTTGAGGGCATCCAGGATGATAAGACGGTCCATCACAAACTGAACCGCTCTTAGGAGCGAGTGGTTTTCTATTACTAATATCATGTAAGAAGTCTGTACAAGCTGGATCATCTGGATTATCAGGACAGTATATTTCATGTCCTTCAATTGTTAATTCACAGCTATCGTATGTATTACCCTCTAGTGATTGACATCCTGCACTGAATCCACTTTCGTATGAACTACTGTATTCCGAACTTCCACTATCTCTATCTTTGTTGAAAGGATTGTTATTCCTGCCGTCCTCATATCCGTCATCATAACAAGCTCGTCTATTCTCTTCTTGCAGTACTTCATGATTTTCTATATCTTGTGGATTATCCTTTATGTCATTACAAATCGCTTCTGCTAATCCTGAGTCTATGCAACCATAACCCCAAGATGCATTGTATTGATCACCTGGAATATCTGCACATTCATTAGCTCTGTCCTCATCATACTTACCAGCAAAACCCGCATCGTAACCATCTACCCAACATTCTGGTGCTCCTGGTACGTCTTCATATCTTTCATCATAATCAAGTCTAGGTCCTCCGGCATATACATCGGATATACTTGTTAAAATCAGAATGGGGACGAGGGCTAAAAGTAATGATTCATTGCTCTATCACACACCTTGAATCAGGTGGACAGTTTATGATCGTTGTAGTTTGTTCTTGATTGTTGTTTTGGCTCTGGCTCTTCTCTTATCTCCCAAGGTATGACTCTAGCTCAATTTTCCTATTTCAAGTAGATTCTTTATTACTTAAATTAGTTATTTATAAGTTAAAGTCGCTTAGAGCTAATCTAAATTTATCCGACTATATTCTTGGTAGCATACTATCCAAAGATAGATCTTTCTGCACTTCCACCTCCTGATTGAAATGCTTCAAAAGATGCTGCTAGTGTAAGCAATACGAAATAATACAGTTGTCTATTTATTCATTCATTTGTTAATTTGCAGTTTCTCGTTGGACTATCTCTATCTAAGCAAAGATAAGTAGTATGATAAATGTGCTCCTGCCAAATTCTTGCGCTAACAACAGCGCGAGCAGCACTCAAAGCCAGACAAATGAGATAACTTTTTACTTCATGTTACTTACAGAATTCTTTACAGTATCATGTTTGGCTTTCGAAGATATTTGGCCATCTGCACCGGTTTGGTTTGTTTCTGTCGAGTTTGTTAGATCCGTCGGATATGCTTCTGCTATGCTAGTTATTGCTGTTGGACCTACCATAACAATACTTGCTAAAGCAACTGCAACTAATAACGCGAAAACACTTACGCTGTTGCTTCGGCAGTTATAACCGTCCTTATTTTCTAATGCTTTCATCATAGTAAAGAAGGTTTAAGTAGTGTATATAGTTGGCTATTGGAGTAGCCGTATTAAGGCAGTTTTGAACAAAGCGGGATTAGAGCAGACTGCTTCAATATCCTCGAGTCTTTGAACTTTACTCTCAAAACAAGACGCCGTTACAGGTGGCTATTGAACTAGGCCTCAAGACTAATGAAACAACAATCTGGCCAAAGACTGGGCAACAAGCTGCGGAAGTAACTCATCGGCAGGTGTAGCTTGTGGTTAGCTTGTACAAGGTAGTAAAGCTATACCCTCTCTTTTTTTCTGTCGTACAACACAATGTGTAAAAACCTCAGTTGGTCCTCGAGTCTTATGTACAGTATTATAACATTGAGATTTCTGTGTTATGTAATTGTTAGTAGGAATCGATAGTCAACTAAGTATCGTCTATTGCCACTGTCCTAAAGTCAGGCATATCTCTAAAGAGTAGCGGTTCACTCAGACTGTCCAGGTCACCGGTAAAGTATCCTTGTGGTCCTGCATCACAGACTGTGTCAGGTGTGGAGCTTGAATCGAGAATCATATTCTTAATTTCCTCAGGTGTGCTGTCAGGATTTTCTATCTTGAATAATGCTGCGGTTCCTGAAACATGGGGAGCTGCCATACTTGTTCCTGAATCTACTCCATAGCCAGTTCCATTTAGAGTAGATAGTATGCCTACACCAGGGGCTGCAACCTTCACAAATGGACCGAAATTACTAAAGTAAGCAAAAGTATCATCATTCATAGGCTCACCTGCGACGTCTTGAGGTATACCGGGACCAACTCCACCACACACACCATCAGTATCAGCAATTGCAGAAACGGTGATTACATTAGGATTATTTGCTGGTGTAGTATTTGATGCATCTTCACCATAGTTGCCCGCGGCAGCAACCACCGTTATGCCTGCCTTCACAGCTTCATCTATAACTTTGTTAAGTGAAGGAGAGTTTGGGTTCTCAAGACTTAGGTTAATTACATCTATTTCTTCTGCGTGCTGGATGGCATATTCTATCCCCATTATCTGGTCTAAAACATTACATTCACCCGATTCATCACAGACTTTTATAGCCCATAATCTAGCGCCTGGAGCAATACCTATGACACCGACATTGTTGTCTTTTGCTGCTGTAACTCCTGCTACATGAGAGCCATGACCCATATCATCATCTCCGTTGAGTGTGCCATTCACGAATGTGATATTTCTATAGACATTCAGATCTGGGTGGATTAGACTTATTCCTGTATCTACAATAGCAATATCTACATCGGCCATGTCTACATTCGACGTTGAATCGGCGGTAGCGTCAGTGGAGCCATTTTCTTTTGCTTGACTACTAGAGGGAATGAGAACGGTGTTAGTAGAAAGGTCGGCTGAGCTAGTAGTGCTACCACTAAAGGGCATCGTTCTTTGGATACTATATGGCAAAATCTGATTCCACGTATATGTATCTGGCTCATCTGTACTAGTTACATGACCGGCACGTAATATGGATTCTTCAGTACCAAATAAATTGGCAAATTGTTTAAGATCGTCACGGGTTAATTCTATAGGCAATACAATTGCCTTAAATCCGGCTGTATCTATGACTTGTTTAGGTTGGATTCCCAGTATATCAAATATTTGTTTACTGATTATGTTAATATTAGCTTCACCAATTAATGGAAACACAACACTTTGCTGTTCTACCGGTAGTGGTTTGAATTCTCTCTGAAATACCTCTCTCTGGACGACCTTAATTGGTGGCTGGCATTCCTCAGCCGCTGTTAAGCAAAAATCAATCAAAGATAACTGGTCAACATGTATGGGCTCTGACTCTGACTGCGACTCTGACTCTGATTCCTGTTCTGGGTCAGGATCTGGATCTGGGTCAGGATCTGGATCTGGGTCATCGCTGCCACTACCGCCACCGCCACTGTCACTGCCACCTTCACCTACATCACCAGAGAGAGAAGCAAAGGCTCGAGGGTAACTTATAGAGTTGATTGAAAAGAGATTCGTGGATAAAGCCGAAGATGCGAGAACAAAGCATAGAAATAGTGACAGAATTGATGAAGTGAACGTAATTGATATACTAAGTACGATCTTTTTAAATATAACTGCCACCATGTTGTTTTGATGTACGTAGCACTTGCTATTATTATAACAGTAATAATTAGTGTAGTAATTGGACACAGTATAGAACAAGCATACGGTCAAGTAAACGTGACAGGAGAGAATATGACGGATACAAATATGACTACTGCTAGCAGTAATTTGACGGCAACAGATATGTCTACTACTAATGGAGTACCTACTGCCGATGTATTAACACAAAAACTGAATGCTGCACTTGCTGATGTACTTGGTAAGGTTAGACAAGAAGATCCTGAAGCAGACATATCGAAAGTAGAATGTACTATTGACCCTTCATGGAATGTTCAATGTACGGCTGACTGGCGTGTTGCCAAAGGCGGCCAGGTCTCGGGCACCAAGCTAAATTCGTCGAAGTCCAACGCATACTAACTCTTTATTGCTAGTACAGCCGCAGTCCTGCTGCAGGTAGTGCAAGTACTATGAATCCCCGCTCTTCTTTTCAAGTGGGAATATGACTAGTGACAATATGACAATGGAAACAGATACACAGGAAAGTGTGTCTGGTGGATTAGCCTATCTTCTTCGTTAATAGTCAGAACGTTAATCCCATGAATGTAACCTAATACCTTGTCGCCATTCCCCTCCTTGTTGTAGAAAATTAACCCTTCAAACAGTTAAAGAATTCTTTGATGAACACAAACCTTTCCTGGGTGGAACATTACAGATCAAATGTGATCTAATTCGTCCTGGCTCATATCAAGTTACAAAGTAAAATCAAGAAAAAGCTTCTGTATAAGCCATTTAAGCTCTGCTGAATAAAGTACTAAGTAAACCACCCTGTCTAGGGATAATCTGATTTCCATATTGTAAGCAGTGAGTA
>JBOGPP010000110.1:0-5648 GCA_050748485.1 Nitrososphaeraceae archaeon
AAGAAGAGTTTTACGGCAGCCGCCTCATCCATAAACCCAAGACGGTTACGAAATCATCCAATAGATACTTTGGATTGTCTATTCAAATGTAGTGTAGATTATTTTTTCAGACCTTTAAACAATGAAAGATCTTTTCCAAATAATATTTTATTGTTTAGTCGTGCTTGTAGCATTGGATTAACTTCAGCCATCTTACGAAGATCAATCTCTGATAGGCTTTTCTTTACATTCAAAAATGATTCTGGTCCAGCTGTCAGTCTTTGGAGGCGGCTGTCATATATCTGCATTAAAAGCGATATAGCATTCATCTTTTCTTTCCTGGTGGTATCTTTATTTTGAACCATTTCCCATAGTGTTCTAGTTATCTCATTAGAGCCGACTAGATATCGTAAGTATTCTAACAATATGTCTTCCCTCATATATTTTTCTACATGATTCTTTGATTCTTGCTGCACTAGGTGTAAATCTCTACTTACTGTTGACTGATCTATACGCAGCTCTTGGGCTATTTGTTCTTGGTTAAGGCCTCTAGTATGTAGTCTAAGAATCGCTGATAGTCTATTTTCTCTTTCAATGTTTCCTAGCTGCTTCATAGTAGAGATGTTGATATCATTAGCTTTTTCTAATGTTGTTGCTGCTATCGATACTTCATTCTTATCTAGTAGGAGACCTTCTCCCTCTGGTGATGCAATTATTTTCGCAGATCTCTTTTTATGCACAGTCACGCTCATTTTATGCAGTATATTCTTCGTAAAAGTCAGCTTTATGTCTTTGTGCCTCATGAAGAAAATACATGCGCTTACGACGAATGGCGTCCAAAGTACAACCTTCAATACCATCATAATTGTGCATGCAATTGCAAGGTCTAACTAATTGTTATGAATAATATTATATCTACTATTCGGCTAGTAATATATTGTACAATCCTGTGTTATCTGTCTTCAAAGTCCTAGGTTCCTTTTCTGGATGATCTAGACTAATAGGTAAGTAGCCTTTATCAACTGCATTGGTCAGACAACCGTTTATCTTAGTTTCAATGTCAAAATCTAACGGTTCTAAATCATTGCACTTGTTTAACCATTTGTTTATAATATCAAATGCTTCATCAAATGACAAATGTTTGATATTGATAAGGTAAGGGGCGTGAATTCTCCAGATGCAATACTTCCTATAGTCTGGTATAGGTGTTTTCAAAAGGTTTTCGATCCAAGGTATAAACTTCTTTCTCTTGCTTTCGCTTTGCCGTTGGTAAAATCTTCGCAGCACGCTTAACTGTGACAGATTATCACTTTCCGCCAACGTTATATGGGTTTTAGACCTATGCTTGGTTACATTCTGGCCTTGGTTTAAGAGATATGCCAAGAATTTATCATAAAGTAAATGAGCCGGTAATCTGGAAGTACCATTCCATTTCTGAATAATTCGAACTTGCACATTGTTCTTTGAATTGAATGATCCGGGTATCCTCAACATGCAATTATTGAAAGAGACAGTTTTGTTGTGTCCGCTATCACATTTACCGTTAGACAGATAGCTTTCAACAAACCTTAGAAATTCTTTACTAGGTTCTTTAAACTTCTTAAATTTTGGCATTCGCTCTAAAATCTTACCTTGAGAATCTGCAGGAATATAGAGATGATAACCGTTACCTGACCATAAAACAGTGGTTGGTTTAATAGATTTATTACGTATTCGAAATACTGTTGATATCTTCGATAAAGTCCTAGTATTAGCATTATTCAATTCTTGTTTAGATTTGAACATAGAACGATCAATGTCTATCATGATAAAATCAACTGTTCCGCCCTTTTGATTATATGCGCTAATTCGACAGTCAAGATAGTTCGAATCTTTGAAATATGATAAGGCTTCTAACTTTGAATGTACTGCAAACTGACCACCGGCGGTTAGCATGGTTGATATAGTTCTTGGCCAATATGGTTTACTCAGATGACTTAGTATAAATTCCAAACCATTCGTCACTTGACTTTCGACATTTGTACTTTTAGCAGAACATTCCAAAAAATAAGAAGTTTTGGAATTCATTTCCAATTTTTCTGATTGTTTCTTCTTCGACCCTTTTTCACAATGTCCCCTTGATGTCCCACTTCCTTTGCATAGTACTGAGTATCCTTATCCTCTCCCGTCTTCCACACATGCATCAACGTTATACCTTTTTCAAGCAATGGAGAAATTGCTTTGAGAGCTCTGATGCTACTTATATTCCAAATCCTCTCACGCTCACTTTTAGGTTCTCTCAGTTTTATTTGCACAGAAGGCCCGAACTTTCCATCGACTTCAGTATCTACATCCAAAATCTCTATAGATTTTCCTTTACCTGCAAATTCCTCGGCCCTTACAAACTTGAGTTTCCTAGCCATGAACTCTTTAACTTTTCTGAGATTTGCTTCTGCCTTCGGACTTAGTTTGGTTCGAACTTTGCTTCCTGTGCTTCGTTTGGAAAAGATATCTTTATTTCCATCGGCACCCCTAACATTCTTGGTGCTGCTAACACCTTTATTTTTTCTATTTTTCATCTTAGTCATTCTATTGAGGTTTAATGCAGATTGGCATTACCCAGTCACACCACGTGGAGGTTCTGCATCACGTGACCGTTGGTGATCTTTCTATTGGTAGTTTTGACATCAAATTTCCTTTCGAAGTCTTCAATAGGGTAACCAGCAATCTCTAAAATTTCGCTGACGCTATTCCATAGCGTCTGTTTGTACTTTGAAATATCGATGTTTCTATAATCTTTAGACCAGCTTTGACCGGTCTCCTTGATATTAGAGTCAAAATATTCTACTAATTCGCCTTTCTTAGCATCAACTGCCTTACCTATCTTGGCTGCTTGGCATGTTTGAGATGCGTAATCTTTGGGATTCTGTCCAAGCCTAATTGATTTTTTCAACAGTTTCGGGTTTACTTTACCCGACTTTAAAGCAGACATTGCTTTTACCAAATGGGGAATTGGATTTGTATTATTTTTGACAATGCTAGATATCATATTATCAAATGTCAGTTTTACAAATTCACATCTGTCGCTCTTTTTACCCTCGTAGCCTACAATGTCAACTAACCCATTTTCGTACCCAATATAATGCTTTTTTCCTGCGCTGAGAATTAATGTATGATAGCGTTTCTTAATTTCAAGATCGATATCCAACTGTTCTTTACACAACTTTTGAAACTTGTAGAGAGAGCTATCAGAAGGTGGATTATTCAGAAATAAACTATCGGTATCACCATAGATAATTTGGAAGCCCCGGTTCTTGGCAACATCTTGCATTTTTGTTAATGTATATCTACCGTAAGTTGTAACTAGCTCGGCTACCATTGGGTTGTAGTATTTGAATTTTGTGTGTCCAAAAACTCCATAGCCTCCGTTAATTAGAATCTTTAATGCGAGTTGCTTTGCTTTGTTACCTAGTTTTTTCTGTTTAAGTCGTTCGCGCCTGAATATCTTTAGCTTCTTAGGAAATGCACCTTCTCTCTTTTCACATATCCAACACTTGTTTTTGACAATGAATTTGCATCCTTTGAAAAATGTGCTATTTAACATTACTTTTGCACCTGGATTCTTTTTACAACATTTACAATTAATTGTATCAAACGACAGGTTGAAATGTATCGCCATGGTAGGGTAAAGACTGGCTGCATCCACAACAGCCGTATTATGGTACATACCTTGCTTTGGGTCAAGAACGAGTGCTCCTTTGTATTTTGTTTCTTTCCTATCAAAAATGTTGAATGGTTCAATGCATTCTCCATTCTCAATCATTTGGTCGAACAAAGCGCCCCACCAAGTCGTAAGGTTAGTCCTACATACATACTCAAAATCTAATTCTGTTATTTCTGATATTGCAACCATAGAATCTAGAACCTCGAAATTGTTATGCTTTGAAAGTTCCATCACCAACTCGGAATCTCTAAGTGAATACTCTTTCCGGTCTTTGATTGATAGTTTCAGAAAGTCTTTGCCAACCAATCCTTTATATTTTCCATGTCCCAGTAACGCTTTTGAAACATCATCAAGTTTATGCGTTCTATAAGCACGATTGTAGATTGTATCTTGAACCATTAGTTTACCGTAAACTTGGTACAAATCGATATGGTGTAAACCCGGTATGCTGTAATAAGTTCGACTCCCTTTCTTAGATTTAAAAATTATATTGTCTATACCGTTAGCTTGACATCTTTCATAGAGTATACCAAGATCACATTGTACATCTTTGTTAGTGAAGTTGCCGTTTGGTGCATCATCTAAATTATCTTTATTGGAGTTACCGTCATCATACTCGATACTTGTGCTAGAATTCCAACCCATAGACCAATCGTATTCTAGGAGTTCTGCCTTGATATTCTCTAAAAGTGCAATTTCTGAATGTGAATTAAGGCATACTTTCCTGCTTCCAAAGTTGTTGACAAATGATGCTGCCAACATAACATGTGTTACTTTGTCCCATTCGAAATCAAATGCAATATATCTACGTAAGATTTGACAAACCTTTGATGATTTCATTTTGTTATTATCACCTGCCTTTTGTTCCTATTTTTTTGGCTGCTTTTACTGGGTGACAAGGGTGACAGTGGTGACGGTCTTTGGCGATAGGCAGACTTATTTTCAATATTATTTTTATTACTTTCTGACTGTTTTTGTTTTTGATTTCTTCGTAATTTTCCTTGTTTAGATTTTGAAGAAAAACCGAGCCTATCTCTAGAGACCGTCACCCTTGTCACCCTCGTCACCTGCTTATTTTTTGATTTAATTTTTGATTTCCTTACAGCTGCTGCTGTTGTGGTAGTAATGGTGTTCTTAGTACTATCATTGTTACCAATGGACCTTATTTTAATTTCGATTGGTGCTTCGTATATCTTTGATAGTTTATCCAAATTCCTCGAATCGAACTTTAGATATCTTTCACCTTTTTTTGGTCCCTTGCTATGTCTTACTTTCTCTGCACCAAAGATTTCTTGCAGCACCTTAGTTACATTGCCTTGATAGATAGTACCAAAATCCTCGCATTCAAAAGACATTGATTTACCTAGAATATCCCGACCTTGCAGTTGGTCTTTAAGACTAGTCCATATTAGCAGAGATTTTAATTCTATAGTTTTCTCTCTTTTGATTAGTTCTGTCACAACTTTGTATAGAGCCGCATGAAATGTGTTTGAGCGCCTTTCCCTGTAATCAGACAGGGCCTTATTAATTCCTAACTTCAATTCTCTCAATGCTTTGTGCGACTTTTGAAATACTCTAAATGTGGGTTTAAATAATTGTTTCTCTCTATCCTTGATATTAAGTTCCACATTTGGTATTTCATCGAAGTAGTGTAGTAGTCTATAGATTAACAACAGGTTCCTTAATTCAAATAGATCATTTAGTAAATGCTGAAGATTTCTATCCCCACCAGGTTCAATCACTTCGGCAATATCATATCTCGGACTGCCGTAAGTACATTTGAAAGTTATGCAGCGTTGCCTGAACCCTTTAGCTTTTCTAACATCTGGTAGCTCTTCGGCAGCGTATGCTTTAAAACAGAATGTTTTGTATCTTAATTGTTTCCTACCAAAACTGATATCCGTTCTAAATACATGAACATTCGTAGTAGCCCCATCTTTGTAAATCCCCATTTTTGTTCGGTCTT
>JBOGPP010000111.1:0-7157 GCA_050748485.1 Nitrososphaeraceae archaeon
TTTGTCTTATATCTAACGTAGTTCATAGTATCCATTATTTTACACTATACCTTTTTAAGATTACACAGAAAGTAATGTAAAAGGTTCAAGGTTAGGGCACAGAATGTAGAACGAAGACGCAATAATATTAGAATAAAGGAAAACTAAGTTAAATTACTCTTTAATACGGCAGCCTCTCCATCTACTAATTATGTTTTCCCAATCACATACATATTATTTTCCTTTCTCCTTCATGGTTGCCGCACTGCAACAGATCCGAGATCTGTCCTCTTTTATATATCCATGATTAGGATGGAAGAGTCGAATTAGATACTATTACTAGGGCTGGATCCGATACTCCTGCATGATAGAGCCAGCTTCCATCAAATACTGCAGTAATAGAGATTGTTCCATTGATTTGTGGTGCTTTCGATGTCGCTGCAAATCTTCCATTTGGCACGGTTTGTTGATTATCAATCTCCTGTAAGGAAAAAGGAGGTATTGATTCGGAAGCAGATTCGTACAAGAAGGTTATATCGGAGCTAGGTATCGGTTGTAGAGTGATTCTATCAACTAATGTGCCTGAGACATTAAATTCTTGATTTGGGTTCACAATCGGCCATGGTTGAATAGTGAGTGCTGAGAATTCCGGAGCATGCTTTATTGTAAGATCAGCTGTTGCGTTTCCAAAAGAAGTACTGTTCTTCAGAAACTTTGGTTCTTGAATCATATTTGTATTATTTTGTGTTTGATTTCCTTCTTTCTGCTGGGCGATAGAAAACTCAACTATACTAAAATCTATAGAATTACAAATGATAATCCCAATATCGCAGCTACTAATAACATCTTTTCTTTTGTAATATTCATTCTAAGTTTTTAATATTACATTCTATTTAACTATTAACTAATAGTTCAATACTTTGTTTAGGGAGCCCTCTAAGATTCGCCCTTCCTCTGCCATTGCTCATCACGAAGTCGTTCAAATATATCAGCAGTTCTATTAGTTGATAGTTCAAGAAGTGGATCAAAATTTTCGGTTGTTAGAATACACTTATTCAGAGTATATTAAATTTACGAAAGTCGATCTGGGACCTATTTGATTTAACTAGCTGATATCATTCCATTTCTGTCCAGATAATCGGGAATCGGCTATTTCATCGAATGTTGCTCCAGAATCATTGAGTTGGATAATTAAATCTTTACTTACTTCCGCATATTTTAATGCAATTAATGCACTCACTAACTTTCCTCCAGCATGAGAATCATCTTTCCCGTTCCAACCATGATATGACATAATCACCAATTGCACACCTTCCATTATGTCCATCCGAATATCGCTCTGTAATCTGTGTGAACTGTCTTCCGTATCTGCGTAGAATTTCAGAAATGGTCAGATTTTGTTTTAATAACTGCTGTTGCTGCTGATGGCTCATCATATCAATATTTGATCAACAACTTATTTAGACACTATACACTGTCAGTACTGGGAATATAGTTCCGTTGGTACCAGAGTCTCTATTTTCCGTCTGTGAATTGTTGTCTTTATGAAATTATTTCATCACCTCGGACGAAAGTCGAGAATGGAACATACAACGTCTCGACTCGCCGTCATCGAAACCAGTAGTCGTGCATTAGTTGCTACACGAAATAAGGAATTCCCCAAAACTAACCATCTGCAAAACCATTACTACGCAATTTTTTGTCTTCTTCTTCAGCCTTTCGATGCTCATCAAGAGCATCAATAGTACTAAAAATGGCACCGCATTCTTCGCATATCAGAGCTTCGCTTGAGGGCATCTTGATATATTTGCCAAGCATGATATTTAAGTGCTGTCCACACCACTTCACGAGCAAGTCCAGTACGAATGCATTTTCTCCATTTATTATAAGAAGGGAAAGATGTATAGAAAGAATATTTTACCGACTTGGCGAAAGTAAGATATCATTCGATTCATTGTAACCTGATAGATATTTAGTCAATCTAGAAACTTTACAACAAGAAAATATACTTCGGAAATCGTTAGCATGTTCTTGTTTAATTTATGATGATCAAGTGATTATTACTTATAGAGAAGTATATAATATCAGAAATTTACTTGAAAAATGATATCTATGAATGTAAGAAAAATATTCGATTAATCAATTACTATCAGCAGGGTCTGGCTATTAAATCAAAGATGAGCACCTGTTTTTCTGATTGCTAGCTTCTTAGTAACCAGGCTCCAAGCTAGCTCAAATCCTACAAACATAGGTACGAAACCTATTGACAGCCATCTATTATATTCATGTATTTCTAATTTAAAATTCTATATTTTTGCATATTAGCATTTCTAAAAACATGTGCTGATCAATTAAGACTGCTGCTTAAATCCTAGACAATCGTTGAAGATTAAATTTGCATTTGGTGGTAAAACACTGAGTTAAAAAGTGCGTAAGAATAAGGGTGTTATGGTGCAGTAGATTATTTCTGAGACAAATGCACTTATTACATTCTCATACGTACACATTTTATACCTGGTAGTAGAACGTAATCCATGAAAAAGATAGATTTTACACATCTTATAACAAAAGAGGTATTAACTAATGACAAGAAGCATATGGGGCATGTTGATGGATTTGACAATATATATGTAATTGTAAAGAATGGACTGTTTAACCCAAGGTATTATAAAATACCGCAGGAAAAAGTGGACAGCTATCAAAATGGGAAAGTGTTACTTAATATTTCAGAACAAGACACAAAAAGACAGTTCAAGAGAAAATACCCTGGATATTTCAAGGACATTTCAGGCTGAATCAAAGAATCCGATAGTCAGCATATAACTGCCTAAATGATACTAAGCGATAGTTGAATTTGATAGGTGTGGCATACGAATGAGATAATTAATGGGAATTGCTGGTAGCAGAAAATATAAGTGAGTTATTATTTAAACTGTTCATTTGTCCGTGTGATGTTTTCAGTAGGCTTGAAATTTGCAAATTTGCAGGTCATTTTGAGAAATATTTTCTTCATTCATTTTCTTCCCCTCAGTGAAATAGACTTTCTTCGAGATAGACTCATCTAACTTGAGCGTAAAATGTCACAGGGATATCTGCATTGTAATATTAATAGTAAATTAAGTTCTTTTAGAATCTCTATTTCTATTTTTCTAGAAATCGTTCTTTGATTTCATGGCTTGTTGATTTATGATGCTGTCTTACTATATCCTTGTCTAAGAATTCTTTGTTACATTGTATACAGTGGTATGTTTTGTTGCTCATATTTAATTAGAGGATTCATTGTTTAAGAAGGTTATATTTAAATTTCTATAATCACGCTCGAATTCAATTTAATCATTTCATTTGTGCATCAATTGAATATGGATGCAATAAATTGCAGAAGTCTGCAGATTGAAATGGCGCACGTCCTATAATCACATTAGAAAAGACCACGAATTTAGGATGCAATCTACCTCAAATCTATATTTAGAGAGAATTTATTAGTCACTCTTTTTATCATATTTATTGAGTCCAAGTCTACTAAAAGAACTTTTGATAAATCGTACAGTCATAATCTATGTTCCTGAATGTATGTGTCAACTGTTGAATTAAAACAAAATGGCATGTCATTCTTAGCTTTCAAAATCGCTTCAGTCACATCCTGCATCAATAAATTGAAGAGCTCACATTTCCCTTTTTAATACAGCATTGAGTAGTCAAACGAATATGTCATATCTGCTAATAATCTTTCACGAAACGTACTACAACCCCTTATAAGATTGCTGTGTATCCTCTGACTAGATGTATCACCGGCAGCAGGTTTATGCTCTGTAAAATTTGATCCCGTGCTAGAATTTGAGATTTCATTGCTGTCTTGTTATATGAAACGTGTCACCATATCACCATATTGAATATCGTTCATAAAAAGGAAAATAGATATTAATATGAGCTTAAGATTACTGATGATCCTTAAAATTGATCCCTGAGGTTATTGTCATTATTAGTTCAATACTAATAGTGATTTGTTGGGACAGACTAATGGATCCTTTATCTACATTATCGACTATTTGTGTGTACCATGCCAATAGACCTAGATTTTCCAAAGAATCATCAAGTAATAGGAAAACATAAACTTCCAGATGGGGAACACTACCATTTCGTGTGGGGACCAGGAAAGATAGCAGAGGCAGCAGAAAAGGAAGAAGTAAAGGGTGCATATACTGCTAGAGGGGAAGAGCTAGTTCCTTTAGGAGTCCATGGTACTATGATCGCAGTAGATTGGGATTCCTGCTTCGCAGATGGCGCATGTATTGAAGCATGTCCTGTTCAGGTCTTTCAATGGTATAGAACGGAGCAGGATGTTCCAGCAATACAGATGGCTAATACTACAAGTGAAGGATCTGGAGAGAATTCTTTAAAGGATGCTCGGAAAGACTTTACTGATAAATCCGATCCAATTAGAGAACATGATTGTATATGGTGTATGGCTTGCGTATCTGTTTGCCCTCCTCAAGCAGTTAAAGTAGATCAAGGGAATCTTGAATACCACGAAAAATCAGCAGGGACATTTAATGAAGAATTAGCAAAGGGTAGTGCACCTCCTCCACATGCACATTAACTTTCATTGTATTTTTTCTGCTCCAATTAAATGAAGATCTACCTGTACAAACACAATGAATATTAAATAATTCTGTTTTTCACTAGCAATTAGGAAACTTCTGCATTGGAAAAAGAACCTAAAATGTATCCTCCATACTGTAACTCTAGAATGTATTAATTTCTATGGTAATCATTAAGGATATATCTGTTCCCCAGTAAATCGATCTACTATAAAAATTGCCTTTGTAGGACAGGTTTGTGCTGCAGATAGGATGGCATCAAAATCTGCACCGGTTTCAGATTTAACTACTGCCTTTAGATTTATCGATTTATCTTTATCAACTACAAAAACTTTTGGTGCAAGTGTTTCACAACTTCCAAATGCCATACAAAGCGATGAGTCTACGGTTACTTGATAGCGACTTTTTGGAATATCGAACGAATCTTCTTCATATGAGGTATTGTAAGGTTTGCGGCTTTTTTCTTTGAAACTACTTGTACTGGCTTTAGTATTGTTGTTGTGATCTTTGTCATGAAATGAATAAGAGGGAGAGTAATAATAAGACGACGACGATGATCCTTCTGATCCGTTTGTAGTTCTATGGTGATCTTTCTGATATGCATCACTTGAACTCTTGTCAAAATAAGTTGAGGTCTTGCTCTGACCCTCGTACTTTTTCCTCTTCTCATGATCTGAAAGGATTTCAAATGCTTCGTTGATTTTCTTTATCATCGTTTCGTCAGTATCAGGTGTCTTAGAAGACTTATTAGAAGATCTATAATATTTATAAGTCATCTTCCTATCTGGATGATATTTCTTTACTAGTTTTCGATATGCATTTTTAATCTCTGGATAGCTAGCATTCCTAGCTATCCCAAGAATAGCATAATAGTCATCAATACTATCATTCATATTATTAGTATTATCAGAATAGCAGAAAAACATTGCCTAATTCAATAAGACGAAAAGCTACGGCAAGCTACCCACATTTTCCACATTTATATCTACTGAAATCTTTCTACTTTTAGGGGAAACAATACTTGATCTTCGATTAACTAAAAGATTTGGATGAAAAGGATCAAGATTCGACTAAAAGAATCAATATCTGTTATTACATGTTGTGAGATTGCATTGTTTGTGTCCAATTGCCATAGTCTTTGCTGCTCAAACAGACTTGATTTTATGCTATCTTCGGTGAGATCCTGAAGAAAAAAATAGAACCCAGATGAAAGTGATACTATTAGAATTGTCGAAATAATGCCTATTTCTCTAAATCTATCAGGAAATTTCAATCTTCCTTAATTGTACATGGCAAGATATATGGTTTGTTTGCTTCTTGAAAGCTGGAACTGGTGCGAAACTGAGCTCCTTGGTTCATTTCTAACCTATTACCTTCTCTGACTTTGAACCTTTTTTATACTATACTGTGCTATTTTTTAGTGCATTTAGTACACCAATGGTATGGCGGTCATTCCGGCTAGCAATTCCAACCCCTAAGCTTCATTTTGGCCGCCTACCTTAGTTTGAACTCCTCCTAACTCACCTTGAAAACTACCCTTCGTATCTTGACTAACACTATCGTTCATCCTTACTGTTCCGTGTACTCCTCGGAATACTAAAGGTCCATTCACCTCTAGTCAGTAGTTCATTTGCAACTATGAACAAAAGTATACCACCAGCAATCATAAAGCTAGAAATTGTAATACCAAAGATGGTAAGAATTTGTGTGCCTGCTACTGCAAATATGAATAATAGAATTCCTGTAGTAATTATCGTGTTAGAAGTAACTTTTTTTTGTTTGTTCTTTTTTGATATGTTTCTAGTAAGTGAAACAAATAATTGAATAACACCTGTCGGATCAATAACAACAAATAAAGCAATAGTAGAAGTAATGAGATTATTTACATCTATGACATCTGAAAAAATGGAGGAGATAATGGATGGGATAGATGAAACAGATGAAGGAGATAGAAAAAAATGGCTCAGGCAAATCTGAACGGTATAGGCAGATTGTAAAATCAAGTCTGAGTAGACTAAGAATTCATGAAGCATTATGGCCTAGTTTAACTATGTTGTTCAAGCAATATAATTGATCGAGTGCAGTAGCAGGATTAGAATCAACAATACGAATAGGACGAAATGCTAATAATTTCAGTCCTCTAGAATTACCATTTAAATACATTAAGATCTATAATTAATATTTAGAATTGGATACAGCTAGTGGATTTATCAAGAGTATTGAATCAGGATCAAAACATCTTTTGATCAAGAGGTTCACCTTTAGATATCCAGAGGAGAAATTGAAATTTGTTGGTGATGGATATCAGTTTGATCCAAAGCGTGGTGTAGGTATAGCAGGATATAGAGGTAGACATATTCTTTTTCACGATAAGTGTACAGGATGCCAGTTATGTGCCATTGCATGCGAGGGTATAGCAGAGGCTATTGGAATGGTCAAAGTTGATGAACAGTGGAAGCATAACAAGAAAGCCATTATGCCGCAAATCGATTATGGAAAATGTGTCTTTTGTGGATTATGTGTTGATGCCTGCCCATTTTATGCTTTGTACATGACAGATGACTATGAATTATCAGCCTT
>JBOGPP010000112.1:0-10365 GCA_050748485.1 Nitrososphaeraceae archaeon
CGCTACAAGAGAAATAACCCCATCGGCCATGAGAGAAGTCTACGTAGAACCTCCGGATGTTAAATGGGAGGATATTGGTGGATTAGACACTGTTAAGAGGGAATTGCAAGAGGCTGTCGAATGGCCAATGCGTTTTCCAGAAATGTATAAACAATTAGGACATGAAGTTCCTAAAGGAATATTACTACACGGACCTTCGGGCACCGGAAAAACACTATTGGCAAAAGCTGTAGCCACCGAATCTGAAGCTAATTTTATCAGTGTGAAAGGACCAGAATTAATGTCAAGATGGGTCGGCGAGTCTGAGAAAGGCATTCGAGATATATTTAGGAAGGCAAGACAGGCATCACCTTGTGTCATATTTTTTGACGAAATAGATTCTATTGCACCTGTCAGGGGTTTGGAAGGCGCAGGATATGCAAGTACAGAGAGAATGATGTCACAATTGCTCACCGAGATGGATGGAGTGCAAGAAATTCATGATGTCGTTGTTATTGCAGCCACGAACAGAGTGGATATGATAGATCCCGCACTTTTACGGCCAGGGAGGTTCGATAGAATTGTGTTCATACCAAACCCAGATAAATTTACACGGAAGAAAATCCTCGAAATAAATACGAAAGGCAAGCCAATAGCTCAGGACGTAGACCTGGAAAAGATTGCGAGCGTAACCGAAGGCTTTAGCGGCGCCGACATGTCAGCAATAGCCAACACAGCTATATCTCTAGTTCTTCACAATTATCTTCAAAAGTATCCAACACCAGAAGATGCTCTCAAGCATGCGTCAGAGGCCCTTGTTTCTATGCATCACTTTGAGGAAGCTACCAAGAAGGTTCGGAACCAGAAAGAAATGAAACCAGAAGAGAAGCCAAACCTCTCGCAGTACAGGTAATAACTAGATGTTACCTGCATCTTTTTCCTACTGCAAGCAGAATTTTTTTATTGCGGTAATTTCTTTTGCCAAGTAAATTTCTGAATTTTCTATTTTGATTTACGGCTATAGTTCCTCATTGTTTCTACGACCCATTTTACGTCTTCCTTTGTCTTTGCTAAATTGGCAATCTTTACACAATCTCTAATATCTCTAGACTTCAATTTTGTCCATACGATATCCGCCACTTCTCCAGCTATATCTTCGGCTATTCCTTCGCCATGACACAGCAGATGAACGGTGACTTCTTTAAAACTACCATATTTATATGGTTTAAAATATAAAACTAGAAATCTAGAGAGCAGCGGCGTAAGCATTCTCTCGGTTGCATTACTTGTTGCAAAGACCCAAGTTTTTAATTGTGTATTGCGAGCCTTCTGGAACTTCGTCTCAGCGATTATTCCCGTTTCCATAAGACTAAGTAACGCCGTTTGGTCTTTCAAAGGCATGTGCTCGATTTCATCAATAATAAGGTACCTCGGACGCTTCTCAAACAGGTATTCTATCATCCCTGATTTGGTGCTGTGACTTCCAAGCGTAAAATAGGATCTCTCGAGTTTCATACATTCTAGCATAAAGAGAGTTTTTGCTGAGGCAGGCGGCCCAACCAAGAGTATGTGTACTGGTCTCTCTTTAGAATATAGTGACAAGTGAAACAATTTCTTAATGTCTTCATAACCTACAATATTAGAAAATAGCTGACCCTCACCCTGAAACTGAGAAATGATATCTTTGTCGGATGATTCTCCAACTTCATCGCTTAAGGATAAAACATCTTTTTCATCATAAGAAGACATTCGACCATTGACCCCGCCGTCTGAGATGTGCATACAAAATATCTACCAATCATCTGTATTAAAGACATTGAAGCCAACTAAAGGTGTCAATTTACTCGACAAATCTAGACTGCTCAATCTAATGGCACCGTCATTTTTTCTAGTTAGTACTGAACACCTAAAGTAAATGGCGATGGCTCTGATTTTTGCACCAATAACCTTTCGATTCTCGTGCAAACTTGGATAGGTGTATTGATTTGAGTTTATGCCTCCCTAAAGTCCATGATCAAAAGTAAAATATTATTGCTTTGCTTGTTGATTAAGGAAGAAAAAATTTTTAGCGATCGTAGACTAATAGTAAAATAATGGACTCGGACCAACAACATTTTCAAAAAGTAGATGATGATGAAAATTAAGACGATAAACTTTATGATCGAGATAAACGATGAGATCACTCCAATAAATCTCATGGTCGTCGACTCATCAGACATAATATTGAAACTCATACTGCAAATATCCAGAGTTTCTTATGGGTACTTACTGGGTTATCTTTCCATTTTCAAGGTATTGTAAAATCTGTTGTACCAATAAAATGCTCCAACCAGAATGATATAATCTGTCATGAAAAATAAATCCCATATCCACATCTCTTTGGTGTTACCTTGTAGAAAGTGATGCACAAACCCGTCGTCGGCAATCGCATTAATTAGAAGGGATAGGGAAGAAAGAATCCATGGCATAAAGTTATGGTAATCTTTCCTGTGAACCGTCAGGATGATGACCGATGGTATAATTAGGACCAAATCTAGAATTGGATATAATATTGAAAGAATCAGATCAATAAAGCCTGTTCGTATTTCGCCTATGATTCTCCCTTCTCCGCTTGCGAATGAGCCCGACGGAAGTATTAAATTGTATGCTATTACCGATCCCGAGGCTATAACAACTATGATAACGCTAAAGGCATGGATCTGATCGCGTCGCACGAATCTAAGGGCAGTGAAGAGATGTAATGAGAAGAAAATATATCCTACTACCCAACATGGATCTGCAAACGACACGACTAAGGACTGTTCCTCTTCATGGTGTTGAACAAAATGCCCGTATGCGAGTGTCAGGTCACCTATAAACCAGGACAAAATTCCTAATGTGAGGTATAACAATGATTGACCGTGTGTGCCACGGAAACCATATCGATGTATTGTAATGAGACCATATATAGTTGCAAGGCAAGCGGAGGCGTTGAGAGCAGCAACCGTTATTGAATAATGTTGACTCGGAAATTGTATTACAAAATTTATCACCAGAGTATTAGCTATAATGACACTTGTCCCCAAAACTGAACAAAATTTAAATACCATTATTCTAGGTACTCGAGAAAACACGTCACCATGCATACGGTACTCTGTCGCTTTGCTGCTTTCAATATAAACCAAACGTTGTAATAGGAGTGTTAGCGGACATTGGACTCTATCACACCCTGGTTCAGGCAACTACATGTCAAGATGCATCTTATGCTATCTAATCCAAATTGCGGCTTCCTGGTTCAGTCTTCTTCAGTCAATCTGCATTCGTTAGGTATTCTTGGGGTTCGTGTAGGCGAAATGTCAACATCATCATCATATTGATAGTATTAACTACTGAATATGGGATCGATGTATACCTGTATTATCCTGCAGGGGCAATCAGCCAAACCTTAATTTGAGTCTTCGCATGCGATTCTACCAGATGGATCTCCAACATCTAATGCCAATTCAGACGATGCAAAGTGATTAAACAGAATTCACAAGGGCGGAAACTTATTAAATACGATAGACTGCCATCCGCGAAAGTAAAAATCAATGTGATATCAAGTTTCTGGTATTTGGACAAACGGATTTTACATCGTATCTTTCGATCATTGATTTTGCAACTAGGCATTCCTGGGAACCTGAATCACTACAGCGTGTCAAGACCAAACATTTCTAAAATTCATCTGCTACAATCCCATCTGTTTACCTTTACATGGTCTTAGATCTAAGCTTCAAGTATATGGTACAAAATAATCGTCAATTACCAAAGACCATGTAAATGTTTGCCACCGATTTCCATAGTTGTTATTATATTTGCAACGAGGTTCAATTTTAGGATGCACCGGGCGAGTTTTCTATTCAGGATTATATTACCATCAAAAGACAATTAGACTATGAATTTCACGAGTAGGCAAAGAGTTGAAATCCAAGGAGTATTCCGCTTACTTTCATTTGTATCCCTTGGTTTGATCTTTACTGTTATTATTATGGGGGCATTTCTAAGCGCCCGCGGTCAAGGACTGTCGTGTTCGTCTTGGCCGCTGTGTCCAACAGGATTTAGTTTGTCACCTGCAGGAGAGTACTTTATAGAATATGTTCACAGGATTATTGCACTGATTGGTGCTATCTCTGTTTATGTCACCACGATTTACTCCATCAAAAGATTTGTGAAGGCCAGTACGGCTGCTACCATCACTAGCATAGCAGTCTCGTTTCAGATTGTAATAGGTATGCTAGTTGTCCTTTCAAAGCTTCAACCGCTCATTGTCGCCGTTCACACAGGAGTAGGTGTCCTCACCCTGGCATTGGCTTTACTAACATTCATCTTGTCATACCCTTTTATCACAGGCCATGCCGACTCAAACAAGGCTTCTTCTGAAGTGAACTAAGGCGAACCGAACTAATAGTGACATTGAAGGTCAACTTATGGGTCATAAAGTCAGCTAAAACTTGATTGTATCCCTCGAAAGTAATTCGAAAAATAGCTCATGCCATAAATGATACTTATTTAGGTGTAAATTGGATAGTCGTCTCAATTAAAAAGGGGAGCTCTTACCCAAAAAGATCCACAGTACTAGCGCCAAGAGACTAAACCTTGAGAACTACGACAATTGCATCGTAGGTAGGTCAATATAATAGGTTTATATACAGTTGTAACTTTTTTCCGTCACACCTAACCGTTCTTGTCCCCCTTATTATCATTCATAGTCCAAGGGAACCTTTTGCCGATTATTGAACCCCAATCGAGCCTTGTCACGATATAAAGAAGAAGACCTACAACTGATATGCTAGCTGCCGCAATTAAGGCCAGGTATAAGGGATCAGTACTTCTGTCTAGTATTTGTTGGGCCAGAGGCCTTCCCCAGAGCAATAGTATCCATACTACTGCTAAGTTGACTATGAGCTTTCCAAAGAATGTCGTTACAACAAACTTCCATGGTGTAAATTTGGATATTCCAAGGAGTATGATAATAATATCATCAGGCGGAATCGGTGTTAGGGCTGCTATAAATGAACCTAGGGAACCATACTTTGCTAGAAGTATTTGCAACGGAGTCATCCTGCTCAATGTTTTCTTTTTGATCAGGTTCCTCCCACGATAGCTTGCCAAAAAAATTGTGGTTCGTCCTAGAGTTACCCCGGTGGCAGAAGCTAATGCAAGTAAATTGGGATCGAATCTGCCGCTCAACAGTGCGATAATCAAAACAGGGACATAAGGGATCGGTACGAAAACAATAAGGCTTATGAGTAACGTTACCAACAATATACCAGAATAACCCAGACTACCACCTATCGAGAAAATCGCCTCAAAAGGAGTCAATAGTGAAACTATTGAATTAAAGTAGCTACCTTAATATTTACGAATCGAAGGATCACAACTCCGCATTATTCGCTAATTACGGATTTTTGGTTGTATTTGAATGGTACCTGATCTTATCATATTATGCTCTCTACGCTTTGCAATAATTATTCTAGCAATTTTATTTTTTTACATATGGACCACATGGTGTTTTGTAAATTCAAGGTAAAGTAGTAACAATTTATCTACCTAGACTTGATTACTTGAATATTACCTTCACCTGCTGTGACTGTTACCTTGCTGAAATTTAATTCACCGTTTCCAGGTGGGGTGATCATGAATGACGAAAATGGTCCCATGTTCCCAATCTGCTGAATTTGTCCCTGATCATCAAATTGTACCGATACATCGTTAAGGGTATCAAAGTTATTATTCGACACTCGAACACTTACTGTCTGCATGGTTCCCATCACCTCACTACGCTCAATAATTTCTACATACAATCCTGACCTGGGGATATAGACTGAGAGTACTACTACTGCAACAATGACAAATCCTGCGACCAAAGCATATTTTGCAATTTTAACGTAGTTCCTCTTACTAGAAAAGCCTTCGTCTTCGGCGAAGTGGTTATTCTCCCATCTTCCCATGCAGAAGAGTACACGCAATAGTATTATATGGGTATCTGACAGCTACTCTAAATTAGGGATCAGGCAATTTATATGAACCTATTCAAGATAAATTGAATAAAATAGGTACCGGGTGAATCAAAACATGGTAGATACACGGCAGATGAAATGACGGAACAAGAATAATATGATACTTAAGGTTGAAGTAAGCAATAATGAAGTAATAATGATAGTCCATTATTACATGACCAAGTGACAGGTCGGAGAATCGTTTAGTTCAATACAGCTGAATTAACTTAACTACGAAGAGATGCTCAAATATTTTTTGCGAACTACTTTCCCTTACTTCAAGGGATAATATTCGTGGAATATAGCCTACCTCACAATGCTAGCAAATTGATGTCATTTTTAGCTGAGAATCTGTGAAAAATCAAAAGGCAATGAGAGATCAACGGCGTCCGTACCTTCTAATAACATAACCGATAATCATGGGTATCATTATGCCTAATACCATCTGTCCTATCCGTACCATGGGCCTTTTTTTATTATCTATATTCGTTTTATAAATGATAAGTGAAGGTCAAAATAGTTAAGAATCAATAGTGCTAGGGATGAAACGCTGCTGAAATTGAACTCTATTCAAGATAGAGTCTCCTAGAAATAGCCCTTATCCATCTAAGTGCTTGTTTGTACACATTGAGAACCTCTGATTGCATTCAAGATGAAAGAATTGTATAGAAATCAAAATGTTATGATGGATTTCGGGCGGGAAATGGAGTAGATCGGGTGCGCAAACAAAATGTTTTCAGCATGGTCAAAAATTATGCCCAAGTCTGATTGATTATTAACATTTTTCATCGGTACGAATATACTATCCAAAGCACTAATAGCAATGATTCTCTATCTTTGTAAGTACCCAATGTTATATTGATTTGGGAGTCAGGCATTTAATATAGTTTCGTCAACCTTATTTTAACATAACCATCACCTAGAGATAAGTTGACGCCTTATCTATCTCAATCTAGATAAATTATTTCTTAACATCTAGATCGGATTATGATACGCCTCATAAGTTTAGCCGTTGCTATGGCATTGACAGGGTTGATCATCGGATCACTATTCATCGATTCCAATAGCACATATGGAAAAGACTACCAGAAGAAGTCCCTTGCTGTTTCACAGGCCAATTATTGCGGACAAGGGGACGTCGGCATGAGTGTTCAGTGCACTAATACTGTTTCACAAACCCAAGGCAATGAAAACGGAGTAGCTGTAACTGACTAGAAATAATTTTGAATATCATTGCCCCTACAGAATTTGGCTACAAAGAGGAATTAAAATTATATACACATTGTTTGTTTTTTCTGAACACTGTTTGGCTTAGTCAATCTGCATTCCAGGAGCATGCAGTCATTTCACTTGTCTCTTTATCATCCTTGTAAGCGGACTTATTTCAGAATTTTTCCAGTACCTTTGAACTACTAGATTACCTCATGAAAAGTGGATTGCATACGAAAGGACCAAATGTTTCTAAGCAGCGATCATACAAGTCACTGAAGAAATCATCTGAACGATCAATTGGTGGTTGTGTAGAAAAATTGCTGCCATTGCCCGTTTGAAGAGTTCCTAATTCAGATGTCGAGCCTACAGTGACAGGGATACTAATGGGCTGACTGTTCCTAACGACAGTAACTTGAATAGTATCCCCTATGTTCTTATTATCGATAAATTTGTTCAAGGCATCAACATTGGGAATCATCGTATCATCAATTCTCACGATTATATCTCCTCCTATCTCAATTAGGCTTCTATTTATATTAGCAACAATAAATCCCCCTCTAATACCCGCATTCTCAGCTGGTCCGTCTGCAAATACGTCGATCACAAGGACTCCTCCTCGTCCACCATCCTGATCGTCACTCAGGGGTTGCTGTTGCAGTGTCAAATTCATTCTTGCAGCTATTTGTTCAGTCATATTTATTGAATTGATGCCAAGGGTGGGGCGCTCTAGTTGGCGCTGCTCAATTTCCTGCTGCTGTTGTGTTGGCCTAGCTGCGAGTGTCATACCAATTTCCTGATTTTTTCCATCCCTAATCACAGTAAGCGTCACGGTTTCACCAATCGATCTTTCTGATTGAAGGTATGAAAGTAGATCGTCAATCTTCCTGACGCTAACGTTGTCAACTGCAACAATTACATCCCCTCCCAATTCTATTTGTCTTCCATTAATATCTGTCAATGCTCCTTCGCCTCTGATACCTGATCTTTCTGCGGGACTTCCTGATGTGACTTCGGTAACCAAAAACCCTCTAGAACCATTCAAACCCATTTCATCTGCGATTTCAGGCGACATGTCCACGCCGGCTATTCCTATGTATGGTTGCCTGTATGTACCTGTAGAAATGAGCTCCGGTACTACCTTCTTAATGACATCGGATGGGATTGCGGATCCAACCCCTGCATAAACACCTGTATTTGACAAAATTGCTGTATTCATTCCTATAACTTCACCACTTGTGGTCAGCAGTGGCCCGCCTGAATTACCTGGATTTATAACAGCATCAGTCTGGATTATGTTTGGTATCAAAAATGGTGGCGCATCCTCTTGACGCAATAGAAGGTCATCTTGCGGAACAGACGAGGGTAGGATTCTGCCAAGGCCACTTACTATCCCTTCTGTCATCGACCCGGACAGTCCAAAGGGATTTCCTACGGCTACCACTGGTTGTCCTATGTTGAGTTGGGATGAATTACCTAGGGGTAACGGTATGAGGCTTTCCCTTGTTATGTTCTCTACCATCATGACTGCCAACTCAGAGTAGAGATCTGCACCAATGACTCTGCCTATATATGTTGTACCATCTAGGAAAGTTATGTGGAACGCTCTTTCATGTAGGTTAGTCTCTTGTGGATTACCAACTACGTGGTAATTTGTGACAATATGACCAAGATTATCGTAGACAAACCCTGATCCAAGAGTGGATGCACTACTTTCGCTTATTTGGACTACCGATTGATCTACATCACTAAACAAAGTAGTGAGGTCAAGATCCGTACTATGATCCCTCAAGTTAGAGTAATTCTGATTTTCAGCTGGAATATTAGGGATACTCAGAGGCTCCAATTGAGCACCAACTTCAAAAATACTTAACGTTAATAATATAATTACGAAAATCGCGAAAAAGGGCAAACGGAATAGAGATCGCTCAGATAATTTCATAAGGTCACCTATGAGAACCCTTCTTTAAATGCGTTTGGAGAGACGAAGTTTCTCATTTTATTAATCCTATTGGAATTCAAGAATGAATACGATTCAAAAATGAAAGCAACTATTAGTAGCTTATTTATGTATGGGAGTGAAGTCATATCTTAATTCTCTTCTACTTCTGCTTAATTATTTGTCTATAGCAAAGTAACACCATTAACCCTGGTTCATTTTTGGGACTAGTTTTCATAAGATCATAAATGGGAGATCAGCTTGTTGGTCAAACTTAAAGGTTGTATTAGAGTGGTGCAAACTATCTTAATACAGCACCCAAGACTAGAATTTAGCAACCTAACTTGTTGTGAGTAGAGGGTCCCAATATCAGTAATATAAAACAACGAATCATTCCTACTATAATGATGTATCCACACAATCTCTCGGACTCGAATACATAAAATCGTAGACTCTTTACTATAGTTCAGTACTATAACAATTCTTCATCGCATGCTAAGGTTATTATTATGACCCGAATAATATCTACAACCATGAATACCTCACGGGCTAGTAACAAATCGGTTTACCTAATCTTATTTGTCTGCTTAGCCACAGGTCTAGCCCTCTGGGATCTTCACGACTTTCAGACACCAAATGTTGCTGCTACGGCTGCGGTTACAATAACACCATCCGACGCAGATGGGGACCAAGATGAGGATAATGCTGAAACTGAATTATCTGGACCTCAAGAGGAACAACACAGGGAAGCAATACAGCCGGCTGCGAATTCAGAAAAACAGAAACCTGACGACGAAGATCATGAAGGCGAATACCAAATTGCCATACCTGATGGTGCGGCCTGGGAGGAGACAATATCCGACCGATTTTATCCACCAGAAGTAATCGTACCATCAGGTTCAGATGTCACATGGACCAATGAGGATGATTTGACTCACACAATTACAAGCGGCAAAAAGGCAGGCTACGGAATGTATGAATTCGTGCAGGATGGTGCATTTAATTCTGGAAACCTAGATGAAGGAGACTCGTTCACATTTCACTTCACCGAACCTGGAAGATATGAGTACTTTTGCGTACCACATCCGTGGATGAATGGAGCTGTTGTTGTACAATGAATGCTTTGAACTCTGTTCAGTTCACCTAGAATCGGTTGGGAAAAAGAGTTCAGAATTACACCAGTAACTCTCAGAAATAGTCCAAGTTATTTCGAACTCAAAT
>JBOGPP010000113.1:0-2327 GCA_050748485.1 Nitrososphaeraceae archaeon
CAGGAATTGGTATAATAGTAGGGATAGGATCGATAATAGTTGGAAACCTTGGTTCGATATTTCATATAATCATCAATGCCATAGTAATTTACTATTTATATCGACCAAATGTCAAAGCTTTTTTTAACAAGTAACAATTGCAACACTATTTTGTATTTCAAAGGTGACTGTTTATCAGTGGTTAGCAAAAAATACAGAGATTTCTTCTGACCTCACCAATTCAAATTATACTTCATTCTTGCTTTAGTAGTAACTGCCGATCATTCGAACATGGAAGGGATCAATATCGCGATGGTAGACTTGCATTAAGAGTTCCTACCCATCTTCCATTCGAAGATGCGGTCTGAAACATCGCGACTTGAGATTTTATTAGTAGCTTATTGTCTTGAAGTGATAGCAAAAGTGTATGATGACCACTCCCTTCAAGAATATTCATTCTTAGCACAGATACTGGATGTTTGTTAAGGCGAAAATCGTTAGGCAAAAACAAGATATTGCGAAAACGAATTAAGAGGGCTAGTATGGAAGACATTCATTCTCGTGTTTTTTATTGTAGAAATAGTGAGAGATTCGTAATGAAAGTCTCTGGCAACAACATTACAGTGTCTGTGCTATCATAGGTCTTGAAGGAAGTAGCTCTTTTGACATTGTCCAAAATCAAGACTCTTCAATTCTTTCTTTAGACACATAATCTTATGATATAGGAGCAGCTCCTCTTCGTTTTTCTCCTCGCTTGTCGCTGCTGCGTGAGGCAGTACTTGAACCCTTAATCTCTTGTGTGTCAGCTCCATGTAGCATGGTCAGCACCTCTTTCAATTGCAATTTCAATTCTCCAGTTTCTTTCTTGTACTCATCAGCCAATTTCCCCTGGGTTTCGACTATCTCCCTTAAATTCTGATTTTCGGAGCGCAAATTATCATATCCCGTCTGAAGCGTAGTCAGAGCATCTCTATTCCTTGTGTTTTCGGTAGCGATGTTCCCAAATGACTGCGATTGTTTCAGCATCTCTTGCCCAGTCTTTGAGGTTTCATCAAAGAGCCTCCTCTGGCCTTCGGCGAGCAATGCAAACCTCAGTTCATTCTTGGCCGCATCTGCACCTTGGAAATAACTCGGCAAGAAAACCCATTCTCCACTCGAGGATTGACCTATGGCAAGTAGTTCCAATTCGATCAACAATTTCCGACCATCTAGAAAATCTTGGTAGCCTTCCCTATAACTTTCAGGAAAATAGCACACACTTCCCTCCTTCGTCTTGCCCATAAAGGGATTAAAGTAATAATGATATGTAATTGGATTCATGTTTTTAAGCGAATTAACGATGATTTCTTGCTCTGTTTGAGATATATGAGATTGTAGTCGACCAGAATGTACGAAATCATTATTGTCACTGCTTGAGTCAGTCATGACAATAACTTATAGTAGAATTCATAATATTAATGATGACTTCATCTGTCGCAGTCGCACAAAGATCAAAACGTAATTAGCTTAGAGTGAAACGTCACGCCAAATATAGAGTTGCCCCAGCTCGACCGATACGATAGTTCCGATGACATGCCCAGACTTGGCAATACCTTAGAGCCCATTCTTCGCGAACTATCTGAAACGGTGATGCCTCAAATACTGTAAATATATAGTCACCTAGTTGGAGTCGAAGGTGTTGTCGAGCTTGCTCTGTTAATCTAAAAATCGGCCTGTCCCCCACCTAGGTTTGGAAGCTAATTCGGTTATGAGTATCATATTCAATTGCATTAGTCGTGTGGAATAAGTCAATGTACTGAAAGTACATTATTGTTAATAACCTAATTGGATGCTTACGATCAAAAGCCACTAATCACAGATTCAGTAAAAAGTATATTTCCATATATATAATATATTATCTGGAAATTTGTCGAGTTCGAATGAATCGAAGAAAAAATACATCAAGATCCATGGTAATGATGACAGCAATAGTGATGGTGGCAGCTCTGATATCGATAAGTGGTTTAACAATGATTCATACTTTGCCAGTTGAAGCAACTCGACCGATACACAATGATAATGATAATGGTATTGGAAATGGCAATGTTAACAGTGCTACACGGGAATCGTTACCACAAAACCCGGGTACAAACCCTACGAGTGGTGTTGGTGACGATGACAGTGATGATAACAATGACTTTGCTTTGCAGCAAGTGTTCCAACAACAAGAAACAGCATCATCAAACGCAGCATGTGGACAAGTCGTAAGCGGAGTAGTAAATCTAACTGCAAATCTTAACTGCAGTGGAGATGGCATTATCGTCGGTGGTCCAAACACAGTAATTAACATGAATGGATTCTCAATCACA
>JBOGPP010000114.1:0-15257 GCA_050748485.1 Nitrososphaeraceae archaeon
CTACGATCCGGTTACCTATATGAGAGAAATCATCTTCTTCTAGTGCTATTCCAAGTCGCACTTTTGACCCAAACGTATTGCCCAAGATTGGGATAGTGTAACCCTTGACATTTTCAAAAAGAACAGCAGGTTTATCTTTGGCGTACATGAGTCTACGCATTATTTCAGCTACCTCTAGATCTGGATCTACTGACGTTTTTACTCGGATCAATTGTCCCTTTTCTTCTAGCGCATCGATGAGATCTCTTAGACTCTCAAAAGGCATAGAATGGTACTGTCATTGCTTTTAACTAATAAATGAATCCTGCCCGACCAAATCAATCACGATACTGTGCCTATGCACACCAGACGGGGAACCGAAGTTCATGCAGAGGGAGCGGTGAAGTTAGTTGGAGCGACTACCACTATGCAAACCTGGGATAGATTGTCAAACGCTAGAGTACTACGAGATCTGAGATTATTGTGGGAAGGACACTCTAAAATCTAAGACTCTAATTAGCTGCAGGGCGGACGACCATTAAAGGGGTGGAACGACTACTGGCAAACTGATTAAGTCTATAAGGTACTCTAACATGTTAACCCAATGTGTAAAGGGCGTATTTGGCAAAAATAGTTGTAAAGGATGTAACCAAAAGGTTTGTAGAAAGCCGGACAGGATCAGTAGTAACAGCTGTAGAAGACATAAATTTTAGCGTCGACGAAGGCCAGTTCGTCTGTTTAGTGGGACCTTCAGGCTGTGGAAAGTCCACAATGTTAAATATTCTGGCCGGCCTGGAAACTCCCTCTAGCGGGACGGTGGTACTTAATGGGAAACCTGTAGTTGGTACGGGGCCGGATAGGATTATAGTCTTCCAGGAAAATGCTCTATTTCCATGGTTAAGAGTAATTGAGAACGTTGAATTTGGCTTGAAGATGGCTGGAGTAGACAAGACTAAACGCTATGAAATAGCGATAAGGTATCTTGATATGATGCAATTGACTAAATTTGCTCAATCTTATATCTATCAACTTTCTGGTGGAATGAAACAGAGGGTCGCTATAGCTCGAGCACTAGTGATGGATCCAGAGGTGTTGCTGATGGACGAACCTTTTGCAGCGTTGGATTCGCAGACCCGTGATTTACTCTTAGTTGAGCTGCAACTAATCTGGGCAAAGACTAGGAAAACGATTGTCTTTGTAACTCACAACATTCTTGAATCAGTCTGCCTTGGGGACAAGGTTATTGTCTTCACAAGTAGGCCAGGGCATATAAAAAAGGAGATCGCCGTCGATTATAGAAGACCTCGTCTTAGCGAAGATAATAATCTTCAACCATACTACCGTACTATTTTAGATGAAGTAAAGTCTGAAATGATTGCTGCAAAAAGGCTAGAATAGAATTTACCGTTAGGGCAACGAAAAACACTAAGAAAATCATTCAATTAAGGTCATTCTTTTCTTTCTTGACACTGAAGAGATTCTAAGTTTGATTTGATATTTCCTTTAAAACCTCAATGGCAGCGGCAAAGTGGTTTGGTGAGGTGAGCAAGACTTCGTCAGCAATTTTGTTTGCTTCTAATATGAAGCTGACGGGATCATTTGAATACTCGCGCCAGTCCAACCCTATCATCTGGGCAGACTTCAGATTTTTCTCGGAAGGAATCATTATACATGCTACGGTTTTTATGTCATGCTTTGTTGCAAGATCCGCAAGTTCTCTTAGGTCTGCTAAAGATTCGATTGATTGTGTGACCAAGGAGTGTGGTCCAGAAAGTATTTTCTTTTCTATCTGAAATTTGTCATTGGCCTTAGAAGGAACCGCCAAACTAAAATGTATATATTCATCATATTTTTCACTTCGCAAAACCCTTAGAATTTCGGTCGGCTTCAAGTTAGAAGTCGATGAATCAGGCCCTAGTTCGTCTCCCTTCAAGATTAGTATACTTTCGAGACCCAAGATTATAGCATCTCCAATAAATTGCATAAAAGAAGTATAATTGCGATCACGAGCCCGCAGGCTGCAGCTTATTGGTAATCTGTTTCCATCTTGTCTAATGAAATGAGCAACCGAGATACCCGAAACCCTAGGGACCCCCAGCACCGAATCAGTGATGTGAATTCCATCAACTAATCCAATCAATTGGCTTGCCCTTTCGACCAATGATGATAACGATCTTCGTAGTTCGTGCTCGTCAAAATAGCGATTCTGTACTGTTTTTGGAGGATTTAGTTCAAATCTTATCTTTTTCATTTATCCATCATTAGGCCAATGTTATGCAGTATGTCCATACGCCTGAAAATGAAGTAAAGTTCTGAGTTCCCAAGGTACACGGTTAGCACGTCCACCTCTAACAAATCAGCCTGCAATTATTAAATGCTTTTTAAGGATGTCATCTAATGGGCTTTTCAAGAGATTCTTGGTTGTTAAGCAGTTACAGGAATTATACCGATCCAATTTTCTTCCACTGCGAAAGATCATATAATCCACCTATAATGCAACGTCAACCCTTCCCTAGTATAATAGTTGCCAATGCTACTATAATTAACATAGTACCTGCAAAATTAGATAAATGACTATAAAATATGCATTTAATAGTGGATCGGCTACTAGATCTGACTATTTAATGTAAGCGAAATATAGATACTCTTCGGATAATATATCGTAGTATCATGGATAAGGCGGATCTCCTAGGACGAATTATGCCCCATCTAAGTTGGCCGGCTTCGTTGGGACATCCAATTTACAATACATTCAGCCTGTCATCTGTGGTCGTTCTTATCCACTTTACTAAACATTCTCCGCATGTTCTCTTAACTAAAAGAAGTACAAATCTCAGGTCGCATAGCGGAGAGATATCATTTCCCGGCGGCCGGCATACGAAAGAAGATGAAACTTTAGTGAACACCGCTATCAGAGAAATCGGCGAAGAAATTGGCATCAAGCTTACAACAGATGACATAGTGGGTTGTCTTAATGTAGTAAAGACCCTTACATCAAATTTTTTAATTGTTCCATTCGTCAGCGTTTTACAACACATCGAACAACCTATTCCCTTCGCCGATGAGGTCGAAGCTGTACTAGATATCCCCCTAATATCCCTTCTATCTACTATGAGGCCAGATACTGAACATGTTTCAATAGATGAATTATATAAGTTCAATTACGATTCGAATTTGATCTGGGGAGCAACTGCACGAATCCTTAAACAACTGAATGAATTCATTCTCCAGCCAACAAGATAAGAATTGGACTTCTTTGCAAGCTCGGTTCCGAACCTATCAACATTGGCAGAGTAGATGAAATCTGAATTAGTTAATGACATTGTCAATGTTTCGCAACAATGAGCTGGCACATGTTTATCAGCAGACACCATTTCAATCATCGAACTGAGAATAGGTAGTAGAAAAAGTAATCCTGTGCCAAGCAGTCGTGGAGAGTAGCATCGACCTACTAACTATTGAGTAGATTTAACCCATTACACCCAATGGAAAATACAACTAGACCCTTAATCTTATGTACGTATCTAATAATCTACCCCAAGGCATTGGGAGGCTTGGTGCATGATACGACTACTTGATCTTGTAGGCAGGATTCTTACACATGGAAATCACGTAGAAGTCAAGAAATCCAATCAAGGGTTGATACTAATTGTCCGACCTCAAAAGGTCCTTTCTCGTGATACGGGAGGCCTGATTAGAGATGGAGGGTTCAAACTACAGCGATGCTATAGCGAACCAGGAGGTAGAGCCGTACTAATCTTTCTTAACGATGGAGTCAAAGAGGGCGAATACGTTGAATATGGATAATGATATCATCACCATTGGTATTTTCATTGATACCAATCCAATATACATACTACTCACATATTTTAATACAATGTCAAGTGACCTGAACTAAAGAAAAAAGTTGGAAAAATCGAAATAGCCAATCTAACAAGAATGGGTTTTATCATCAAAGCAGCTTCTTTATCTCTTCCATCGAAGCATTAGTCTTAAAACCAGTAGGCCTAAATGAGGTTCTACTTATTCGAAATCCACCTTCATTAATCTGTTCCAATATCGAGTTCATAGGAGGGGGACTTGTCCTCATTGCAGAGCCTACTTCATCAATTGTGTAATAGTAAGGCTGGTCGTCAAGTTCTAGGTCAGCTGTACAGAGCAGCTGAAATATTTGTCGGAAGTATTTTTGGTAAGGCACTTGGGCAGAGGCCTCTGAACTTGGCAACAAAGATAGTAACGGTCCCTTTAGGTTGGATACGCCGATCTTGTGATTGCCTAACGTAGGATCACTGTTGTGGTCCTGGCCGCCGCCGGCGCGACTTAAAAAATCATCGCTTTTAGCACCATAATTATTTCCGTCAATGTATAATATATCAGAAATTAGCTGTTTACTAAATATAGGTTTAACCCACAATGGACCTGCGACGCTTAATCTTTTTTTACTATAATTATTGTTGCCGCTACCACAAAGACAACACGAAAGTGGTGGTGGTGATGATGATAATGAAAACACAAGCGGATGACACCTTCTATCGCCGCAATCAAAGCAGTGAGTAATATAGCCCAGGTTATCATCCAATTTGTTCGCTTCGTTACTGCTCACATGAACTCTTACATACACACGGGAATAATGACGATGGGAATGGGCAAACACGGGCTCTATTGAAAGGTCCATTCTTCCAGCTATTAACCCGAGAAAGGATATCAAAATTCGAACCGCAATCTCATTTGAATATGTGCAGTTGATGGGTTTACTATAGTATTTTCTCCAGCAAACCTTTGGATATTTTCCAAAGAGTACTGCAGTATCAGTTGCAGTTACAGAAATGAGTCCTCCATCTGTCACTGCTCTTACTAGGGAATCCGCATATGGAGAAGGGCTGCCAAAAGGGTCAAGGTCAACGATTACATATCTCTCTTTCTTAATGGACCTGCGTTCGTTTAGAAATACGTGTACGTCTTTTCGGGAGAATACACATTTTTCTGCAACACCATTAGTTATGGCTGACTTTTTGGCGGCAGCTATGGCTATCGGATTAAGGTCATTTAGAATCACTTTGTCTATGGATGAAATTTCATTAGCCACTCTGATAGATCTAGCACCTACGCCACTGAACGCATCAGCGAGAGTAATCGGTACATTCTTGAATAGACATCCATTCAGCCTAATAAAAGAACTATAGACCAGAGTAGATATGTCTCTGCTTAGCCTTGCAGCGGGGTTGAAAAACACTGGAGTTCTTGGGGGAACTTTTGTGTGAAGAGATTCTGAAGGTACCAGCAGAGTAGTACTACCTTCACGCATTAGACTAAATTCTTCAGTCAACTGTCGTTCAATGTCATAATTGTGGTTGTCGCTTTTGTCAAAGTCTCGACCTTCTTCATCGTCTAACAATGTCCGTCCAATTCCACCCTTTACGTATGAGCTCTAGATAGATATATGGTATATTACATGTTTCGAAAAACCACGGGAATCAGCTAAATTAGGATGAGAAAGAGGGGGCTTCAAACCATGGCAACAGTTAGGAAATATCGACAATGATACCCGGACATAGGCACAGGCAACCGAATAATTGGTAGCCTTATGATAACCAAATTGAATTAATTGAAGTTGCACTGAGCTCGTCAGTGCTGTTTGGATGAAAACTATAAGTAAGATAGGACATTTTCCTACTCACAATACCATGTGGCTAGGCGAATAAAAGGATCGATGGTTGATAACCATTTTCATTTAGGATTGAAGGTTGACCCCATTTCAAAGCCTGGTGAAGCCTTCCAATATCAAGCAGGAAATCCGACTAGCAGAATCCTTGGCGGCATAGATGAGGCGGGTAGAGGAGCAGTGATTGGCCCAATGGTTGTGGCGGGCGTAAGTTTTAGAGAAGAAGACATGCGTGAGTTGGAAATAATTGGAGTAAGAGATTCAAAAGAGCTTTCCAGAAAGGAAAGAGCCTCAATATATGGACAAGTTGTAGGTATAGCAAGATCAATCTGTATCTGCGTAGTACAGACTACAGAAATAGATGATCATGTATCCTTTAATAGACTAAATCATCTGGAAGCATTGGCCATGGCCCAGGTTATCGATAACATGAAGGCTGATAACATATTTGTAGATTGTTGCGATGTAAACCAAGAAAAATTTAAGGCCCATATTCTAAGCTATCTCAAGAGAAGACTTCGAATAAGAAGGGGAAAGCTGGCTATTTTTTCATTCCATCATGCAGATAGTTTGCATCTAGCTGTCTCAGCTGCTTCAATAGTAGCAAAGGTAATCCGAGAGGAAGAGCTGAGCAACATTAAGCGGATCCATCATGGCATCGGTAGTGGATACCCATCTGATAAGAAGACGGTTAAGTTCATTAAATCTTGGATAGACGAAGTTGGTGCGCCTCCTCCATTTGTCAGATGTTCTTGGCTACCGGTAAAGAGGTTATTATCGGAAAGATACCAAAGACAACTAATACTTAGTCAGGAACCTTAGAACTGACTGAAGAATCATCACCACCAAGTGGAAGAAAATACAAGCTAATTTAGCCCTTGAAATCACGCACTCTTCTGCGTATAGGTTGCATAGATCATCCCATGGTCTTTGTCAAAAGGTTCCAAGTCTATGATCTGCTTTATGCTGAAGCCATTTGATTCGAGTTTCTTTGCTTCCTCTTTTATCACTACTCTTGGGTCTTTAATCACATCTATACTTCTAGACTTTACCACTAACAGTAACATCCCTCCATTTTGTAGGTAAACCTTGCAGTTCTCGATAGCAATGTCAGTCTGGTCAGGTTGAGCGATATCACAGTAGACAGTTTCTACCGTCCCAAATATAGAATAGTATGACTTTGGTCTTCGACCATCTTCAACAATTGGAATAATATTGTATCTCCGCGTCGCCACATTTTCTAAAAGCTCTCGCGCAACTCTGACCGCAGGCTCTACTGCGAATAAGATGCCTTCATTTCCAATTATATCTGATATATGACTTACAGTCGTACCAGTCGAAGCGCCAAGGTATAACACCCTACTCCCAACTGTGAAGGGAAAATTCTGCATCCCTTTCTGGATAGCAGCAGCCAATTTACTCCTATAAACGTCCCATTGCCTGAATTCTTTGTGATTATCCTGTATGAGCCGCTCCCCGTATACATTATTCCCTTTGTCCAAATTCGGTGTAGCTAAGCACTTCTGTCCATCAACATATATCCATAAACTGTTAATGCTGTTAGTCATGTTATCTTAATCCTAACTCCATAGACATAATTATCGGCGTGGCTTTACGAATGAGTTGGACCACATATAATTCAAATTCGAGCATTCTTAATCCTGCCTCCTCCTTTTCTTCTTATTACTCCTATATTTCATTCCTCTACCATAGCCTCTGTTTCTGTTATCTGAAAAGCCTCCCCCTCCGCCCTCTCTTCTGCTTCCTCTTCCTCCTCTATCCCTTCCTCTTGGTCCTGGACCGAACCTTTCAAAAGGTCTGTTTCTTAAGTTTCGACTAGGTCGTTCTGGGGGAGGTTGACTATATTTCTGTTGAATTTCGCTTATTCTCAATTTTAATTTGTCAGAAAGAGAGAGATCTTTTTCGCCCCTTCTGTAGAGGTCAATCCTGGCAGCAATGGAAGCCTTGGCGGCCACAGATCGTGCTATTTTTCCTCTCTGCCATCTTGGGGCTGAATGAATGAGAGGATGCTGAAAAAGAATACCGTGCTTGGGGGTACTAGATCCTGTCTTTAAGGATCGGAACAAAGCTTTTTCTGCACCTAACACTTGGACAGTGCTGGACGAAAGGTATGCAAATTTTTCTAGACTTCCTGCTTTGGCTATCATCCTAGCTCCCACCAAGGGGCTCAAAAGTTCCTTCGTATTAGGGGCAATCATCTCCATAGTCCCTTCGATGTGGTCGGCAATGATTCTTCTAAGTTCTGTCTGAAGTATCACCTGATATGCAAGCTGCTTTATGATTGCCAGATTTTCCGTGGTGATATCGCCGCCTCTGCTCCTTTCGGCAGCTTGAATTATTATTTGTGTCCTTTTTTCGTCTAACCCCAACCTTTCAAGCAGTTCTCTTGTTATGCTAGTCCTAAATCCAGCTTCTCTAACAATATTTGCGTACAAGGAAAGACTCTGGATAAGATTGTCCAGCTCAGGAAAATGTAGACCATACCATTCCCTCATTCTTGTACCGATAGTATTGATGATCTTGTCCAATTCATCTAGAGCGCCTACGGCTTGGATGACATGCAAATCAAGCTGCTCTGAAGTTTCTTTTATTTTGGATGAAGATAAATCAATTGCAAATTTACGAAGCTCGCGTTGAGCCTGTGTCCTATCGGAAACAAACTTTGCCTTTTCTATGATCTCCTCCTTCTGTAATAATACCAATCTGAATTCATCATCGTTCATCAGCGTGCTGCTAATACCGTTCTGCTGAAGAAAGAAATTCAAGCTCTGGTCATTAGCTCTTACGTTTGAGTAATTGCCAATCTTGCCAATAATCTCTCCTAAACCAGTAAGTCTACCTCCATTCTTGATTAGTCGATAGGACTCAACTGGATTTGCGAACTTTGTCGAACCTGATATGGTATCCTCTTCATCTACAAGGATGATCCCAAGTTCGCACAATATAACCGAACATTTACCATCCGACATCTAATTATCTACAATGAATGTGAGGTACAAGGGGATATTAAAAACATATCAGATAGGTCGCATTCAGGAATTTCATAACGGTCACTTCCTCTGGGGGTTTCATGCCATATATTTGGGATATTCTACCTATCAACGCAATGAGATAGTTTGTAGTGAGGGGGACGACTGGAGATCGTGCTGCCAAGGATTAGATTCTTTTGGCACTTCTCTTGAGCTATCCTTTACTATGTCGATCTTATTATTAGAAAGCATAATATCATCACTTTTTCTATTTTTTTCTGCAAGACTTAAAAGCTAAAAGCTACCACTCACGCAGTTTACCTTAGATTACAGGTCATTCAATAAATCTGGGATATGTGTTTTTCATATGCAAAACATCGATTCATTCTTGATCTTGACTATTGAGGCCTTGTTCATCTGAGTTAGCATAGTCCTTAGTGAATCCCTCACCCTAGACTCCTTGTCGCTTGAGATCGATAGTACTTCATAAACCAAATCCTGGAACGATATTCCATTGCACATGTTCCAGAGAGAGACTGCTGTGTCGCTAACCCGAAATCCTTCACCCTTGAAATTAATCAAGAGGGGTGTTCCATCCAGATCGTTACTCACAAAACCCCTACGTAGTATAAAAGAATTGGAATCAATTTTTCTATCCCTTAGCCTCAGCATTTTGGACCGGCATTTAATCTTGAGTAGAAAGTTATTTAATCATTTGTAGATCAATGACCATTAACCAATTGCTTGAATAACATTAAACCACATTAGCATCATGTCTTCATCTTCCTCAACCATCTGATTGGCATGGACATCTTCACAACTTTTATTTCTGCGTCATTGGCTACTTCGTTGAAAACATCCTCCTTCCATGCCATGTATTATGCAATAGACAGAAGGGGAAGGGGTTCTGACAATGCTTAAATCTGGTTGGAGGGATCTTTAACAATGAACTAGTTGTCATTTTTTAAGAGGTTACTGAATCATAACGATAATAAAAACCAGAACCAAATCCCCCAAAAGCAGGAGGAAAAAAAACCATTAAAAGTTAATCGTACGGTAGTTCTTACTCGGGAATCGGCAGATGGTATTATAACTTTTGCAAAGAGCTGGCATCCAAATGAAGGAATATTAATACTGAGAGGGCAACATCTACATAAAAAAGGTCAGGTACGCATTGATGGGTTGGTCGTACCTCCTTTTGCGTCACACGGACCATACTACTCAGGTTTTCCAAATTACGACTTGCCATTTGATCTATCATACGTCGGGACGGCTCACTCACATCCTGGCGGATCGAATCGTCCATCGCTGCAGGACCTGAACAATTTCTTTGGATTGGTCTCCATCATCGTCAGTTTTCCTTATGATGATAATTGTATTGGTGCATTTGATCGAAACGGAAAATCTCTTGCGTTAACCATCTCGTAACACGTCCAAGTCTCGTCAAGCAGCCTGCTGGTGGTAACCAAAATTTGAGTATTATAATTCGCTCCTATCTACACTTCCTATAGTTCTAGGTGAATCTCACTTTTGATTGATTGCCCGCTCCTCTGGGATTAGTTACTGACTCAATAGCACTCCCTATCAATGCAAAGGATACTCCTGCAGAAGCTATCATGATGCCTGGGGGCAGAATCCACCACCAAAGTCCTCTGGCAGCCGCGGAAGCAGTATTTGCGTCGTGGAGGATGCTTCCCCATGTGGGGATTGAGGGGTCACCTAATCCTATAAAGCTCAGTGTTGCTTCAGCCAGTATCGCAGCGGGTACTGCTAAGGCAATGCTTGCAAATGTAAGCGGTAGGAGCTGGGGCAAGATATGTCGCAGAATGATCCTGAAATCTCTCTCGCCCATGAGCTTCGAGGCTTCAACGTATTGAAGATTCTTTATCTGTAATGCAAGACTCCTTGCGACTCTTGCGATACCGCTCCATCCAAAGATGACGAGGAAAAGGGTTATGAGGTAAATGCTACTGCCAATAGTGATAGAAAGGATTATGAGGAATACGAATGTGGGAAGTGAAATCACCAGGTCATTGACCCTCATCAAGGCCTCATCATACCTTCCTCCCTTATAGCCAGCAAGTAGCCCATATAACATGCCAATGATAACTGAAGAAATAGCAGCAGTCAAACCTACAAATAAGGCTACAGGGGCACCCCAGAAAATGCCTATGCTCAAGTCTCTACGCAAATCATCTGTTCCCATTAGACCGTAGATTTTACCCCCAAGTATTACTTTTGTATTTTCTACTTTATCCTCTGCACCAAAAAGGTAGTACGTAATATTGAATAGGTAGTTTCCTTTAAGTACCGATTCTTCGTCAAGCTTAGAAAATATCATCTTTTGGGGTGAAGATAGGTCAGGGCTGTAATCAAAAAGTCCAGTGTATGCTTGTAAGTTGTCTCGTATTGATTCATCAGTAGAGAAGATCCTAGAGCAGTATTCAGTTAGGTTAGAGGTGCCTTCTGATGATATTGCACTTGATGGAAGTGGAGAATTGTATATCATAAAGCTCTCTCCATCCGGCCTGGTGACATCAACTTGGATTACCGGAGGGATGTTACCGTAACTTAAACAATAATCAATAATAAAATCTGTAGGAAACGAATTGTAATTAAAGTCAATATCAAATAAGAACGAATTGGTCGGAATGCCCCCAAATGAGCCATTCTGTGTTCTTGCATCGCTAGGTCCGAAGATCATATGGTTAGGAAGATTACTTTCTGGAAGCGAGTTTACCCATGCAGGTGCGGCAGATTTTGGATAGTCTATCCAATACCCGGGATTGTTCCACTGACCAGTGGATTCAAGCGGCACTGCTATGAATGCATAGATAGTCATTGCGGTCAACATTGCTAAAATGAAGAGGCCCGCAATGGCGGCCTTGGTATGCAGGATCCGACGAATTAATAGATTGAAATTGCTTGCAGATTCGGAGGCTTTCACGAAGACACCTTAACTCTTGGATCGAAGTATGCATAGAGGAGATCAGCTATCAACATTGTCATCACATACATTAATGTAAAAACATATGTGCTTCCCAATATTACAGGAATGTCTAATACCAGTATTGAATCATAAAGTAGCTTTCCGACCCCAGGCCAGTCAAACACTGCCTCTACAATAAAACTACCACTTATCGAAGCAATGAGCGCAGTAACTATTCCAGTTAATATTGGAGGAGCTGCATTTTTGAGTGCATGAGAGTATAATATTTTCCGTTTTGGAATTCCCATCACCCTTTTTGCTTGAATATAGTCTTCATCCAAAACACGGGAAATAAAGTAGCGGACGACAAATGACCAAACCGCAAAGCTCAAAATAACCAGTGTAATCAAAGGTAACATCATATGGTACAGAAGATCCAAAACGTAAAAAGGGTCTCCAGGTGAGGTCAACGGAGTAGAACGAGCAGGAAAGATACCAAGCGAAAATGAAAAAAGCAGTATCATCAACATACCTACCCAAAATGTCGCAAAGCTATTGCTAACAACAGCAACAAATGAAATCCCTTTGTCGAGAGATGAACCCCTTTTCTCTGCCATATAAGTTCCCAAAAACAGACCAATGATGACTACCACCACGGTTGATGTAGTAAAGAGCAATATCGTCTTAGGTACCTTCTCTATGATAATGTCGCTGACTTTCGAAGAGCCGCTATCTGAAGTAAAGAAATTAGATCGGCCTAAATCAAGCGTGAGTATATCAAAAAATGTATTTACGAATCTCTTCGGTGAGTGCCATGGTTCATTCAGTCCAAGATCTTTTAGTTTTAGAGCAATTTGTTCATCGATGTAAGCCTGGCGTTGAGAAAGTGTTCTAAATTGGACATTATCTTGAGCTGACGCCTCCACTACTTCGGCTCTAGTCCTATCCGTCAAAACCTTGTCCAGAGTTGAACCAAATAGAATCAGAGAGATAATCAAGGTAATAACAACAACTAGAACCCTGTAGGCAGTTGTTTTGGCAACATAAAAGAGAAAATCTGTCATCCACGAAACATCTGGCTAATTGGAGTTGATGTGTCATCTATAAATGATGTAGCTGGGCTGGTCAAAGGTGCGACCACCTCGTCTCTGAATAGTTTTCGGATCCAAAAAAATTCTGTCGACAATTTATTAATATCTAACTAATCATTTTGACGTTTTATACTCAAGAAATAGGAAAAGACAGTGCATTGCCATGTAATGTACCTAACCTGCAATAATTGCAATCCCCATTCTACCCCTGTTGTTGTCTAGGACCGGACATCGGATTGACAGCGATTAGTGTTGTAGTTTGAATATCAGGTCTATATGCGGAATCACTTACCGCGAAAATCTTCAAGGTGCTTGGACCAGTTTGTAAAAGGGCCGTTTTGTTAGTGGGTATCTCTATTGAATATTTCCCGTTGCCATCTGAAACCGAAGTATTGCCTGATATTACAGTTCTTCCATCCTTGTCAGAGACAAAGTAAAAGACAGAGGCATTTTGAGCCGGTCTGCCTTCGATGCTAACGGTAACATCGGCCTTGAGGGGGCTCTGTCCCGCGATAATGTTTCTTGGCGCCGCTACTTTGTCGATTGATGCAATCTTGGGTGTCTCGTATATTGACCAGTGACCCTTCTCAAAAGGATATGTGCTGTCTCTAAAGGCCTTGAGAGTTATGACCCTCCCTTCGGGATTGTACGAGTCCAAGTAGAAAGGACCATTACCAATAATTGCATGTCTGTGGGTATCAATCCATTTGATACTCGCATCGTACCTTTTGATAGCTTCCTCAGCGCTTACATAGTCTCGGAGTGGGGCAGGGACAAATCCCTCAGCTTTCATATTTGTCAACTCATTTCTTATCATGGCAGCATGGGAAGGAACTATCAATGAGAGCATGGGCACATTTTTAGACGAAGCTTCACCTCTTGAAAAAGCTGCTTTTCCCGAGGTAACGAGTCGCTCACTTGCGGCAGTTATTTCCCAAGGCTCCCCTGCCCAGACTCCAGCTGTACCTCCCAATTCTTTGTCGTCAAAATGCCACTGGTCAACATAGGATTCCACCGTCTGATTATCAATGAATCTGATCCCCTTTATTAGAGGAAGCCCAGGTTCCACACCTGCCATATATTCTGGATCGTTCGTTAAATCAGCAGGGTCGCCGGTATCCTTCCCCCATTCGAATACAAAGTATTGGGGGTACAACAGGTCCGCAGGCGCCATCGGAATTCCGTTATGCCAGTTTGAATAAAGATTATGATATTTCACAACCGTAAATGTGGTGTTATTCTTACCAGGACCAGCCCATTGTTGTGAAACTGGATCCCAATTCATCGAATTATTGGGGACAACAAATTTTTCTAATGGCCCTTTCGTTGTTATATTAATCCAAGGAGTTCTCATTGGTATTACTTCTCCGGTATACGGGTCACGAAAGGTACCGGGATCGGATAAAGCTGAGGAGATGTCTCGACAATACTGATCCGAGCAACCACCGACTCCGTTCCAAGCTCCTTGGTATATTTGCTTGACACCAATGTCTAAGGTGTTTGAAGGTTCTTGCGTTTTTGCATTTATCAGCGAGAATTTACTAGAAATGCCTGCACCAAAATCATTTACAAGTCCAGTAAGCCCAGACGATGCTACATAGGGGTCGACCAATTGTGCAATGAAAACTCTGACTGCCTCCTGTACTCCTAAATCTGTAGCGTTTCTAACAAGGGAATTTCTTTCCTTTTCCGAGGTAAAATTAAGGAATTGAATTCTTTGCGCTATCTTGTCTAAGGTATCATTTTCATAATTCCAAAAAACGGGGTTTTGCCGGCCGGGCATATTTCCAAAATATGGGGCGTACATTTGTGAGGGAATCACTGGATTGTATTTTACAAAGCCACCAGTTCCACCGAACGCTTCTGTATATATGTTCCATCCAAGATCTTGAGGATCAGAGCCGTAAACCACAGTATTTGCTTTGTTCAAGTCACCATAGTTCCTATTCACAGTAAATCCGGCCTTCTCCATTTCTGAAGCTACCATCTCTCCAACCGATCTTAGAGGCTGATTGTCGCTTCTAATCAAGATTGAAATGCTAACTGGTTTCCCATTTAACATCCATTTTCCATTCTCCTTCTGGGCACCGAATTCATTCATTGCCTTTGTGATGATCTGGTCAGCGAGTCTAGGGTTATATCTTAGTCCTGAAGACTCTACTGTGTCGATTACATTAAAATACTCAGGCGAATAGATCCCGTAAGGACCCACAAGAGGTGTGCCCAAGCCCTTTAGGATTTCATCAACTACAAACCCTCTGTCAATTAGATAATTCATTGCATATCTCACCTCCCTTAGCGAAAAGGGATTCAACGAGCCTGACTCATTTGATGGCGCAGGATTTAGTAATAAGCCAAAAGATCCGGAAAGCTTGTCATACTCCTTTAGATTTGGGATATTCTTAATTTCAGATGCTGCTTCCAGTGGTATTCTAAAATAGTATGTATCTAGATTTCCTGATTTCAATTCTTCTAAAGCCACATTGTCGTCTAAATACTGAATGAATCTTACACCATCGATATATGCTCCTGTGTTATTGTCCTGCTGTGCCGTACTGGCAAGGGCAGCAGGGGCTAAAGGATCAAGAAATAAAAGGACAAGAGTA
>JBOGPP010000115.1:0-3262 GCA_050748485.1 Nitrososphaeraceae archaeon
ATTATATCAAAGAAATATTTGTGACTGTATTGCATTCCTCCTGCAGTCAAACAGGCGGAAATCTGATTGGAGCTCTCAGCAATGCGTCTATTCTGCTTTATGATTTCATTAGGATTATTCTCTATTATTGTTGCCGCTTCAGATGGTACCGATCCCTCTTCAATCTCTCTTATTTTCTTCGCGGCTGGAATAGCTGCATTCCAAAGTGTATCAAAAATATACTGTCCCTGCTCTACAACTTCTTTGACGTTACTGTAAATAACTTGCGTTGCAGGTTTTGATTTGCGCAATGCAGTTGTAGCCATATACTCCGAACCGTTTAAGGCCATACCTCCTCTTACTCTGTCTAAATGGCGAAGTTCATCGACTAGTTCTAATAACTCTTTGCAATACTTGACATTGTCCCTTGTAATTTCTGTAAAAGCCCTTATTTTTCCACCTCGCCTTCTTATCTTAATGTAGCCATTCCTGTATTCTTTAACCCGTACCACTGTAGATGGAGCTCTATGGTCAAAGAATATATCCATTTTTTCTTTTGCATTAGACATAAAATAGACCACTCTTTCCATAACATTTTCTACTCCATACAGTATCTCGGATTTGTTTGTAGGAGGCGGAATTTTAGGCACTACGGCATAATATATAGTCGCCGTTTATAAACAAAATTCTTGGTTTTTAAGATAACAGCTGCATTGCGAGCATTCCGTTTTGTCCCGTTGGCGCGTGTGTTACTTGGCCGCCCCCACCGGACATCCTTGGGGTGCAATGCATAAAGCATTAAGATTTAGAAATTTGACGCTGGAGGTACCTGAGGCTTCTCAACTATTTTTTATTGTAGCGTATGCATCCTTATCCTCAAATTCATATTTTACATGCTCGTCAAAGAGTGCTCCAATGTATCTTCTCAGTCATCGTTGATAAATCACAACATCGAACTAAACGGAATTTCATAACAAAAAAGGTACACGGCAAACGATTCGATCTATGTCTGATATATACTCGCGCATCAGGAGAATTTGCCACGGTAGTGCATTAGTAAATATGGCTTGAAGTACTGAGGATGCACGGTGCTGATAGACACCCTTATGTTCCATCATCTCTATAATTAATTATCAAAATGCCTAATACGATTTTTTCTCAAAGTGAAATTGAGTATCTCAGATCACAGCGTATTGCTAGAATTGCCACGGCCTCAGCAGCAACATCAGAAGACGGCAGCAAGTTTGTACAACCAGACGTGGTACCGGTTGGCTTTGATTATGACGGCGGATATTTCTATGTCAGTGGAATAAATATCATCCGATCTAAAAAATACAAAAATATTTTGAAAAATAAAAAGGTAGCACTTGCGGTTGATGATTGGAAAAGTGACGATTCTTGGGGTCCACGAGGGATAAGAATCTATGGTAACGCAGACGTTGTTACTCGGCAGGGTGGGTATATGGATCAAACAGGACGTTCTGAGCATACGTATATCAGGATTCGTCCCAACAAGAAATGGAGTTGGGGGATTAACGAGCCGGTCTTTTCAGATGGAAAGTTTAATGCTAAAAGGGCACAAGCCGATGTAGACGAATCAGTACCTTGAAGAGATATTGTATGACATGTCGGATTACGTGACAGATTTGTTGTTAAGGCCGGTTCCAACTCCAGTTTTCTGCCACATTGTGGTTCTTGCAGCCTTAATTCTGGAAAGTAACTAGAAGAGCAAGGATAATAATAATGCACAAGTAGCTTTCGATTTTGCTATAACCCAAAGCTCGATGTGATTGTTATAAACATCTAATCAATTTTATACTAAAAGTAGGGCTAAATGAGCATGATGTACGGTGTAAGTGGTAAGTTTGGCTACCTGATAGGATTCGTCGAACTTAGTTAAAAGCAGGCCCTTTAGCCATGAAGCTGCATGAGGGGAAATATTCAGAGTAGTAGGTCAGTTGTGAAGGATCCTAAGAGATTTAATTCAAATAGGCTTGCCAACTAGCAGAGCATCTCTAACTAAATTTGATAATTAGGTAGGTCATGTGTTTTGCCCTACCTAGAAGTTAAAGAGAAAGATTTATCTAGAACGATCTTCAGTAAGATCGATACATGAATAGTTATAAAAATAAGAATAGAGTAGTAACGGCAATTGTTATTAGCGTATTTGGTAGTATGGCCCTAAGCCTCTATTGTACTATTCAACAACAGGCTTTTGCCGCAACAGCTGGAGAAATAGAACAAAAGTATCTGAATGATGCCCGCAACGCATTAGAAAATGGTAATACCACAGGTGCAATACGTGATATTCTTGCTATATTGGAATGGGAGTTTAATGAGGTCCATCCAAAAGTAGCATCGTTAATGGGTAATGTTACTGCAAGCGGATAATTACAAGATAATTGGAATTAGTATGATATTCACAGCATAAATACCGACTAACCCAAAAGGCAAGGTTGACGACCTTTATTATTATCCCTGACGCTTCTTATTGATCGTCTACTCATTTTACTTCAATGTTCTACAGACCGAATAAATTTTCCAAATTAATATTTGCATTATTATGGTTGCAAGCCAGAATGATAGCATACGCTAGGTAGCGGGCCAGAAGTGAAGCTTTTGATGATTGACCTGACCCCCTACCTGCCATGAGTGATTAACTCAACTTAGATAGTACAGTCATATCCTTAACTCTTTCTTACATAAAATTAGGATATTGTGATAAAAGAGAGAACAGTAGGTAGGTAGTATTGGGTCTGGCCCCCAAAGTCCTAAAAATGAGTAGCAACCATTACTTCATGTTTCTTACAGAATTCATTGCAGTATCATGTCTTGTTTTTGAAGATGATATCTGACCTGCCCCCTTTGGTTTGGATCAGTTGAGTTTGTTGGATCCATCGGAGATGCAGCTATGCTAGTTACTGTCGAACCAAACCATAACTATAATTGTTAAAGCAACAGCAACTATTATTGAGAAAGCACCCATGTTAATTCTGCGGTTATAACCCAGTTTGCTCTCTAATGCTTCCATCAATACCACTAGCTCAACCACCAAAGTCGGCAAAGGCCGGGGTAGGTAGGACAAATGAGATAGGGTTACCTGTCAATGTAACAGATTGTACCGTTTGAACCGATCCTGGTGCGAAGACTACTTGCGCTGTCGCACCAATTGAAAGTTCTTGTGTAGGAGTTATAGTACCAACAATAGTAACGCGATCTAGCGTGGCAATAGTATCGACACTAAATGCTGCGGCCAATACTCCAACATTTCCTCCAGAGATTT
>JBOGPP010000116.1:0-3130 GCA_050748485.1 Nitrososphaeraceae archaeon
TTTTTTTGATCAGCCTGCAGGGGAAATTGGTGAAGGAATCTGGATAAAAGGAAGAACTTCCTATGACGATTTACTTCATGCATTTCGTATCTCTGGACTTCTGGCATTAAACTGACTGTTCAACAATCGGTCGATCGAGTCGATTTAAATCTAATGTAGGTGAGTTATGAATAGATATATGAGTGGAGAAGGAGAACAAGAAAAAGTATTCTGTCCCCAGTGTCAGCAACAAGGAATGAGGAGTAAGGTCATTTTGTATCCAGGTCAAACAACACCAAAGATGAAGTTTACTGATGGATATTGGGATGAGAACGGAAATTTCGTTGAATTCAATGCTGAGATAAAAATGCCATGGTATATCTGCAGTAACGGCCATGTCACCCCACGCAGTGAAGAAGATAGATAGACCAGGGATTACCGCGGATTTCGAATGACCTGTAGAGAATGGCGAATGTCCTCAATGGTAAAGCAACTGCATACTTAGATGTGTTCGACTTTCGTGAGCTTTCAGTTTGGCGTTGCTAAACTCTAATCTTTACAGGGGATGAGCAGATTTGCAACAATGCCTGATTTTGGGCTTCTGCTGTGTTACCAACTATGCATTTGATCCACTACTAACTTAATAACTAGAATAGTCATTCAATGATATGCCAAACATAGTGCATTTCGAAATCCCTTAAGATAATGTAGAGAAATCAAAAAAGTTCTACAGTGACTTATCAAAAAGTTTGAATTTGCAGAAGTTTTAGATGTAAATCCCTGTTTGGGCAATTCGTTGATGCAAAACGTCCATTTCATGACAAATTGGTTGGAATGTGGGGATGACATTTCCATTCACCATTCAAAATCACTGAAAGTCCTCTAAAATGTGTTCCATCAACTGCTAAATACATTGAAGCATAACTTGGTACGTTTATGGCAAGATCATCGGATGATAGAATTGATAAGCTCGAGAGTCTCGGTCAAATCCTCGACGACAACAACAGACGAGATAAGGCTAGTATGATGAGTCAGTTATCACAAGAGTTCGATAGGCATATGCAGATAGCAGAGAAGTTTACCAAATACAATGATTTGGGCGGAGCAGAAGCGCACAGGCTGATAGCGGAGTCTATACACGGAACGCTGTCAACGTTCGAAGTGATAAAGGAATGAGTGATGAAATGGGTAACCCGCCTTCTCCGTAGCATAGGAGGTTTGGGTGTGAGTAATTAAGTCTTATTGTTGGCAAGTCAAACTTGTATACTTATTCACTCACACTTTGCCGATTATAGGCCTCCTCAGGGCTACTAGCTGTTTTTGCAAGCTAATCTAAATCACTAGTGAATCAGCTTTCTATAGTGAAAAAAGTAAGTCAAATTCAAGTAAAATCTTGAAAAACACACTGCTCTGTGATAATGTGGAAGTTGTTGAGAAGCAGAAGCGGAAACGTCATGGAGAACAACATAGAGGTAACTAGGAGATCGTCAACGATATCTTGCGATTCGTTCCCGCTACCTTGATCGGATAGGTAAGTACCCTACTTCAGTCCACTTCTCTTACTTCAACTTAGTCTGCTATCCAAAGGGGATTGGGACAGAGAGTCATATGGTATTTCATCGCAATTCAGAAAATTACGACAATTTGTGCGTCTTCAAATAGGAAGTCGGGAGGATGACCCCCCTCAAAATAGTTTTTGGAAACATTCGGAAGCAATGATAGTACCATGTTGGAAACTCCGTACGCTAATCCCAGCGGTGCCACGCCATACAAAGGGCCTTTGGTCAACTTATACAAGTCTGATGGCATTCCCTCCTTGTACACGGTAGTCATTGTTGAAATAACCTGTTGCGCCATACCTATTGCTTCTCCATTGCTCGGATCTATAATAGGAGACCCGCTAGAACCCCCAATGGCAACGATATCAGTTTGAATTCCCCATGGCGCTGAACTCTCATCATAAGGCATTAACCCAGCAATATGTCCGAACTGAATAATGGGGTTTAAACGCATTCCAACTCCGTCTCCATTTCTGTATAGAATCAACGACAATCTTCCACTCGGATAACCACACATTGCAATGTCATGATAAAGTTCTAACTGGCCGGGCTCCTTGATAGGTAAGTAACTATCCGAAGTACGGTCCAGTTTTCCTAGCCCTATATCTAGATCTATTGAGCCAGTAAACCCAGCAACTTCCCTGACAGGAGGTAATCTGATTGCCTCATTTATGCGATACGTGTCAAGATCTAACTGTTGTCCTCTTTTAGTAATGCTGAATGCTGAATACATCCCTTCGAGACCGTTGTTCTTTTCCTTGTACTGGGAGTTATAATTTAGACATTGACTAAAAACGTGTGCCGAACTGACAATATACTGACCACCTATGAAAAAACCTGTGCCAAAAGTGCTAATGACATCTTTTGTATCCTTGTTCACGAGACCTATCGCAACTGTTGAAGCTTTGACTCGTTTCAACAAATCAGCTTTGACCATCAGCATAATATTGTTAGACAATTTAATAATCTTATGACATCGAATGGTCGAAAATTCTTTTAGCTTAAAGATAGTTTGTACTCTGTGAGTAGTTTCTCATCGGTGGAGGCGAAACAAGAATTTTATTATATATTTGAGGGGCCTGGAGAAATTACCTGATCTCTATTATGATTTAATTGATAGAAGGATGCTCTAACTGGTATTTCTTTGTCTATTCTTGTTAAACCTGATAAGTTCCGCCTGGGTTGAGATATTTGTTGCTGGTTAAGTTGATAACACTAAATTCTAGTTTAATCTAAAAGTGAATTCATGTTCGTCATAATTGCACATTTACTTTTATAGGATCCTTAAGCCAGTATAGATTACATGGGTAACTGCAAACATTGGGGTTGTATCGTTAAGAATAATACTTGTACAGGTTGTGGCGCAGTTATCTGTAAATTGTGTTTGCAAGAGCCGCTGGATTGTAAGTGTGATAATAAGGACTGTTGTTGCAACGACGACGATTCTCGAATCTATTAAATCATTAATCTGATTGCCATTCTGCGTCAGATTTCCCTAACGTCGTTAATTATCGCCGGGGTATCACTGCAACTAATTTCATGGAATGTAAGGCAAGACGATTAAATTGTACTGACCTACTTCAAGATCCTAA
>JBOGPP010000117.1:0-6059 GCA_050748485.1 Nitrososphaeraceae archaeon
TCTTTCTTCCAATTTTTCTGTTTCAATATTTTTCTTCTGCTTTATCGGCTTCATTAGATCCTTTTCTAGTTCTGGAAATTCATAGTCGAAACACATTATTACTATAATGCTTTTTATTGCTTAAAAATACTTCGTGTTTGTAATTACATGATAGCTTTGCTTTTTATATCCTCGGTCATTATGGTTTGTGTGGATAACTGCAAACATTGGGGCTGTATTCTGAAGAATAATACATGTAGTGGTTGTGGCGCAGTTATGTGCAGATTTTGCATGAAAGAGGAAGGCGGACAACACGTACACGGCTGGAAAAATATAACTTTGGTCAAAGAATCTGTTGTATTAGAGAGTAAACTGGTGCCAGTTTAGTCTTCCCTTAATTTATTATAATTCTACTTCCACCTTATCCCAACATGATCTTTATGGATGGTCATAACATCCTTGTTTGTACTTTGATTTCTTGCTCTTCTTGTTTTTGCTGTCTTAGATACTTTTGACTATTTGCCAGTGGGGTTATTGCTTTCATTACCGTATCCTTCATTTTATAATCATCTATCAAGATATCAACTAATTTAGAGAATTCTTCTTCTGGTAGCCTAACGCAGCCAGGAGCAGACATCTGAATAGATTCTATTGCCTTGAGTTTCCAGTGATATCTAAGTACTTCACATGTTGTCACATGGATCTCATATACAATTCTACCTAATAGAGTTAGAAAATATGTGCCATTTTTTCTTTTTATCAAACCACTTTCTGTCAGCCTTGATAGTCTGGAGTAGTATTGTCTAGTTGTAAGCCCAATCTTTCGAATTTGAATCTGAGTTCCTTCTGCAAGAGCAATAGTATTGAATAACACTAATGCTTTGTTGTCAGACAATGCTCTGAGAATATCTTCTATAGATACATTTTCTTTTTTCAATTTTATACATTGGAATTTAACATCTGCTCGCTTATCTTCCTTAACGACCTTACTCAGTTGATATAGATAATCAAATATTTAATACAAGTCAAAATTCTCTTAAAAAGAGAAGACAATGTATGAGATTCTTATAATCCAGTATCCATATATTTTAATTTTCAAATAAATAAATCTAAAATCCTTTATTCACAATCTATCCCGAGTGTGAAAAGCGTATTGACCTTTTCAACCGTTTCCTAAAGAAAGAAGGTTTAACTGAGCTGGATAGCCTAGAAAATAACAAGGAGTAGAATATGTCACACTTAGGAAAGACCTCGATGATGGAGATGTATTCTGTTGCGTTTAATTGGATTTCATGCAAAACCTTTTACTTACTATACTATGAAGAAAAATAAGGCGATGTTATTTAGATAACAAAAAAACTCTCGTAAATTGTGTTAAAACTTTGTATAACATGGGCTTTACCTCGCCAGTATCAGGCAATCATAGTATTAGGATACGAAATAAGAAATGGATGTGGATAACTCCTTCAGGAGTTCCACGTTATAATTTGCAAGAGAAAGATCTGGTCAGAGTTAATTTAGAAACCAGTGAGACTATTGGTAGATTGAAACCCAGCATAGAGTGGCAATTGCATATGTCTATCTATAGGAAGTTAGGAAAAGTGAATGCAATTATACATACTCACAGCCCGTATACACTAGGAATAGCTATATCTGCGGTAGACGAGTTTCAACACATAATAGAAGAAGCTAAAATAGTGGTGGGAAATCCGGTTATAATATCAAATAAACCATCAGGATCAACGGAATTGGCGAACACAGTTTCCAGAGCCTTTGGAACGCCTCAAGAGGAGATACGAGCAGTAATAATTAGAAATCACGGTGTCGTAACCATTGGCAACGACATTCACAAAGCACGTGCTGTTGTTGAATCACTTGAAGAATGGGCTAAAGTATGGACAATCGCAAAACTCTTTGGTGGTCCAAAGCATGTATTTAATGAGTGTAAACATATAGAAAACGAATAACTACCAATATGCCAGTTTGGAAAATTATGAGAATAAAAATATGGAATGAATAATTGTTTTTCTCTGTCTATTAAGCGTTCTGACAACAGGTTCGCCAGCGACGACATTCAGATCAGATGATTCTATTAACGTGTTTCATTAATTATTCTCAAATAATGGGATAATACCCTCTGACGTCTATTTGGTGTACCTATTGGTATCTGTATGAATATATCTTTTGATTTCATTCTATCTATTACAATAGATGAGTTGGTTGGTGATACCAGAAGATATATAGAAATTGCTATAAATCCTACAGAAGCACTTCTAACTAATGGAGCAGTGACTATCCATACTGAAGGAACAATAGATACGGTATGCAAGGAATGTGCTAGCAGAAGATAGTCTTAGTACTTTTGTCTCATACAGCATAAAGCCAGGTAAGTTTGGGTGTCTAGTTACGACGTGACGTTCATATCCATCGACTGAGCCGGAGTCTTTACTATCGCAATAATAGCACCTAGTGGAAAGCTGCTCACGGAAGTCTTATGATATTAATGGCTTAAAATGATTCTGATGTAGGTCTGCGTAATAAATTTTGACCACGGTATGAAGATCAGTTTGTCTGAGCTTAAAAACCTCGAGAGATACTAGACAAACGAATTGATAACAATACTAAATATATACCATTTTAGTCAGTATTTCGGTCCAAATAATCAGCTATCTCCTCGAATGTCCTACCAGAGTCATTCAGCTCTATCAATGATTCTTTACTAATACCTGCCCGTCTCAAAGCAACTAATGCAGCATATAATCTTCTTTCTGCATTAGTACAACACTTGCCATCCCAACCATAGTATGACATGATGACACCCATCGCGCATCTTCCGTTAACCCCATCAGTATATTGCTCCCTGATCTGTGTAAACTGTTTTCCATACGCGCGTAGAATTTGAGAAACAGATAATTCTTGTGCCAATAGTTGCTGTTGTTGACTTAGCGTGTTAATATCGGGTTTATCGTCATGCCGTTCTCTGATCTGTGTTAGTTGTCTTCTATACTTACGTACAATTTGAGAAACGGATAATTCTTGTGCCAATAGTTGCTGTTGAGCCATATGTTGCTTATTTGATAATCACAAATGAGCTATTTAGGTGCTACGCTAGTATTATTCTATTGAAATGGAATCGTATACCAAATAGATAGGTTGAGATCGCAAAGAAAACAGTCATGACTCAGGTGTTCCATACATGTATCAAAGGAACTAGTCATAAATAGGTGCTTATGAGCGCGACGGCTATTGATATCGTTTTCTTGGAGTATCTATATCTTCCTCTATAGATAATGCTGTCAACCTTGCATGTACAGATAGTTTGAATTAATGAAAAATTATTTGATGTGGAACCAGAGTTGTCTGACTGGACGAAAATAAAATGAATGAAGTATGGATAAGATGCATCTCAGTTTTCTATTTCATGACCATGATGTTCGCCTTTTTCGTGGTCGTGGGTGTGAGTTGTTCCATCTTCATGTGAGTGTTCATGTTCATGTGTCATGTAGTCATTATAGACATCATGCCTTATTATGATTTGGATAATTTGTGGTAGCGCCATCTTGAACGTTGCACCAAAATTATTGGAATCAAATTTGTAACTAAAACTGGCTTCCTGAACCAATAATTTCAGAAGCAGCAAATACTTTACTGACTTTGTTCAACATAGCTTCCATTAATGAATCGGTATTTGAAATCTGTATTCGTATCTTCTTCTTCTTCTTCAGATCTTTTTTTCACAAGTCTAACATCGTTAACTGTTTTCCATTCTATGATCTAATAAGATTGCAAAATCATAGGTCTAATATCTTCTAGGCTTAGCCTCCTCCTGCACCCATTCCTCCTCCAGTTGATTCTACTTCTAATTCTTGCAATTCCTTATCTTCTTTAGATTTTACTTTGGTTATTGGCTTCAAAACTTCCTTCTGGATTTCTTTCTTCTCTTCCATTTTTGTAATTTGGATAGTATAACATGTTTCTTAAAGATTATATCGATATTTGTCCTACGTACGAACAAACTTTGAAATCATTACTCCATTCTATATGATTAAGACCAAAACACTAAATGAAAGTGGACCTGAAAAAATAGCAGATTTCATCGTCAATTATCGTTGCAGAGAACATACAACTTTTCAATTATTAAGTCAGTCAATGTATTCAACCTTTAAATATTGAATTTACCTCCAAGACAAGTACTGATGTTTCAGTCCTTCGGCCATTAATCAAGTTCAAGAATTAATCTCAAATATATACTCCCTCAGTTGATAACCTCTAGATCGAAGGACTATTAACAGCAGCACAAACAATAAATCTATTGCAGCAAACGCAAGAAGTTAAGCATTCATAGGCTGCACCGGTACTACGTAAGAGGCAGGCTGAATTCATTTTGATACCAGTCTGATACATGGAATAACAAGAAATAAATGGCAATATCAGACGATAAATGAAGATAGCAAAAGCTAAATCATTCAAGATACAAAATAAGATGGCACCAATGGATCGAAAGCAAAGAGAGTCCTAGTCATAGCCCTTATATGAGAAATGAAAAGCATACCATGAGATAACAAAGGAGTTAAGATTGTCACCAAACACGATCAAGGCAATTTTGAATAAGATAGGCCTTGACCAGACTAATCTGGCCACGGTTTTGTTTACTAGCTTAAGAGCAGCATCCATCAACATCCTACCTACGCTGCCACCTTCTGCAGTAGGAAAAATACTGTCAAATCATTCTCCAAGATGTTGTGTACACTCTTCTACGCAATCAGTGTTGCTATCACATTTCGATGCCTCAGTGCTTCATTCCTCAATATATCTACGAAGGTCTGAAGAAAACCCGGTCGGTAAGTCAGTAACACATAGCAGCTACAAACTAGTAAGAGCCACTAAATTGAGTTTAACTAAGTTTAGTGAGCTCTCCATAGGTCAAAAGATTGACCGTTTTAAGATCCTAATTGGAATTATATTACTAATAAAATCTATTTTATTAGCTTCCTGGTATTCAGGGATTATACATTTCTACGGAGTCTCCGTTCTTATATTTTTTAACATCCAGTATCATTTCGACAATTTTTGCTGCTACCTTCTTAGGACTAAGCATCTTATTCTTATTTTTTTCATAATAATTGTAATCATAATCTTGCCACATTTTTGTAGCTACTTGTCCAAGAAATATTGTCATCACTCTAATATTATACATATCAACTTCTAATGCTAAGCTCTCTGCTAAACCTGCAAGTCCAAACTTACTTGCACAGTAAGATGATAAATCGCAGAAACCAGCCTTCCCTGCACCGGAATTTACATTTACTATAGTTCCAGACTCTCTTTTAATCATGTAAGGAAGAATAGCCTTTGTAATTAGAAATGCACCTTTTAGATTAGTATCTATCGTTTGATTCCATTCATCTTCAGATGTATCTACCAATCTCTTGTCAAAGGCAACCCCAGCATTATTCACAAGTATGTCTATGGATTCACTTCCGAATCTGTCTACTGCTGATCTGACAAGAGAATTCACCTGAGATGAGATGCTAACATCACATTTTGTCCCCATAATGTTTACTTGATCGTTTATTTCTTCAATGTCCTTCACTACTTCATTGATTTCATTTTTAGTTCTAGAACATACAACAATATTTTCTACCTGTCTAGCCAACATAATCGCAGTTTCTTTTCCTATTCCTCTTCCACTCCCAGTAATTAATGCGGTTCTATTTTGCGTATTTTCAGGATTTAGGGTACTCATATATTCTCCTCTTTACAAAGATTAGCAGCACTTCATACTAAAGTTGTTATTATCATACTAGGTGGTCGGCTTATCAAATAACTCATTGCATTCAATTATATTACATTATAAGAATATATGATGTTGTTCCCCCCGCTACGGCATAGTTGAGTACTTCTGCTGCCGAAAGGTAAAGTACTTCTACTAGTGCCGTAGCGATTCTCTCATAATATTTTTTCTTGTTTGCCACTATATTTCGTCATTAGCCGGTTAGGTATCTGCGACCTTGCAGTCCAAGTTTGAATCTTTTTTTATGAAAAAGTTGTGCAAAATTATGCAGCTATTCCATCAAGAT
>JBOGPP010000118.1:0-2241 GCA_050748485.1 Nitrososphaeraceae archaeon
CTTCTTTTAATTCGTAAATAATGATAGTTTTAGAAAGCAATGAGAAGAATGGGCCGAAAGGGAGTTGAACCCTCGACCTTTCGATTATCAGTCGAACGCTCCACCAAGCTGAGCTATCGGCCCATTATTGTGCTATTGATGTTCAAATCCTGCGTTATTTATTCGTGTGGGTTCCATCAGAAAACAAATTGGACAGTTTTTTTTCAACACTGATGTAAATGCATTTAAGTGTATGCTCACTGATATTTTCTATTAGCTCATGTCTGAGGACATTCACAGAGTGGCCATTGCAACAAAGTTGAACAGCAAGGAAGCGCAGGAGACCGCTCAAGTTATCGTCAAGATCTTAGGTTCGTGCAACATCAGCTCATATTCAATCCTACCCCTATCTCTACAGGGATCAATTCCAGTATCATATTCAGACTTAGGAAAAGCTAATATAGATATTGCGATTGCTATCGGCGGTGACGGGACAACTCTAAGAGCATGCAGAGGAGTGCCACCCAATATGCCGATACTACCTATGAATATTGGAGGAAATAGAGGCATTCTGTCTGAGATAGGTGCAGAGCTGATAGAAAAATCTATATACGACACGCTCAGCGGCGATTACCTCCTGGAACGACGACTCAGAATTTTTGCAACCGTTGATGGAATACAAACCTTTCCTGCACTGAACGAGATCTTATGTACAAGATCAAATGTTATGAGAACCCCATACTTCTCCATAAATACTCTGGGAGATGAAATTAAGCAAAGAATGGATGGTGTTGTGGTGTCAACTCCTACCGGTTCTACCGGTCATTGTTATTCTCTAGGTGGTCCATTACTGCAAGAGAATCTGGAATCTCTAATAATTGTTCCAGTAGGATCAATTAATCGAATGCCAAGTATTGTTGTTCCTGTTGAAAATATCGTTGTCGAAAGCAACTATGACACCAACTTGATTATAGATGGACAAGAAATTTATCCGATTCATTCACAGCAGAATATTTTGATTTCGCGATATCCACTAGATGTAACCTTTGTACGATTCAAAAAGAGAGGTTTAAAACAATTGGTAAAGTTAGGATTTTGAATTAGAACGATAGTATATATTATTCCTCCAATAGTTTCACGCAGTATTAACTTCGATGCTGATAATCCTTAGTAATAGATCGAGCGCCGAATTACTCTAATTTTGTATGGGCCTTCGTGTCAGTCCGGTCACAAATATCTCCATGTGGTGATAGCTGTAGGCAACCTGATAAACCAAGCCAATAAGAAATTCAGATACATGCATGATTGGTGTGCGTTTGGGAAGACGATTTAGCGTTTGAGGAGTGAAGAGGGGAATAGTTAGTACTATTTTTGAAGTAAGTCCCTTAGCCACATGAGTAGATCAAGGGGACTAGCTGCAATGTGATCTGCGTGTTCAAAATCATGTGCTTCCTTTAGTTCACTATTGGTCATTAAGCATAAGATGAGGCGAGCGGTAAGTTTGTTCCGAAGCACATGAGCCGCTGAATACAGAAAGCGGAGTGAACTCTCTACAGATGAGCAAATACACAAAATGATAACCCCGGTTTTATTTCCCCATATTTTAGTTGCGTAGCGCTGAAAATCGATATCGAAGAATGGATCAAGTGCCCCTTCGACATTGCCAATATATCGCGTATCACAGTTCTCAAAGCGAAGTGACAAATCAATAATCTTTGAATGAACAATTGCATCTTCAGATCCACAGACAATTAGGGCAGAAATTTCAGATTTCTTTTCGCCATTGTAAATACTGTACTTGATGAAATCCAAAATCGCTATCACGACGCTTTGATAGCTTATTCGTTCTACCCTGTTCAGTCTCCCTCTGCTATAAAGCTCACTAATAGTATTAACTGTCGGCAGGAAGACATCTGTGAGAAGCTTCAGTTTATCTGCTCCTGAGTTTAATGCATTCATGATCAATTTCGATGACAAGTCATCACTACCTATTAAAATCGCATTCATAAATCTCTGCTGCAGATCATTATAGTTGATAAAAGATCCAGGATAATTCAACCCGGATTCAAGAAACCATACATTGACTGTCCCGATTTTCTTTTTTCTAATCAATCCGATTGAATACAATAGATTCAAATACTTGGTAATCGTCATTCGATTGATACCAGTCTTATTCGCCAATTCGACACCGGACATACCTGTCATTTGATACTCAAGAAGACCGAAGATTTTCCTTTTAACCTCCTCAAGCGTATATCTTCT
>JBOGPP010000119.1:0-12689 GCA_050748485.1 Nitrososphaeraceae archaeon
AATCTGATTGCCATTCTGCGTCAGATTTCCCTAACGTCGTTAATTATCGCCGGGGTATCACTGCAACTAATTTCATGGAATGTAAGGCAAGACGATTAAATTGTACTGACCTACTTCAAGATCCTAAGAATACAAGAGACTCCTTACAACATCAGCTGCGAATCCGTAGAGATTCTGCCTAAGCGTACGATTGTCAGCTTCTCTGCGTAATTCAAGCATTAAGTTATTGAATGTCATTTTCAGCTCTCCGTCGCCACTTGCTAATGCAAAGATTTCCGTCTTGAAGCCTTTGCTTAACCAAGCATCGATCTCGTTTATAATGAATAACATAGTTTTCCATTCCCCGAGGTTGTCAAAGGTCCATTGATCGTTGGCTCGTAGATAAAGATAGCCACTCTTTTTAACCATAAAGCCTCTGAAGACACCACCTTGATACCAATTATCTCCCACTCTACAAATCAAGGAATTCTTGCGTAAGTGTGGTACGGGATAACCTTTCGGTGTTTTATCATCCTCGCCATCAGCGTCCCTAATGGCAGGTGTGAAAGGCGCGAACGTTACCTTACCAAAGGCCACAGTTATCACAAAATCATTGATATTAACATGCAGACCAGTTGCGACAAGATCTCCTTTGACGGGAAGAGGATCTTCAATTTTTTGATACGACGTTTTATCAAGGAATTGGAGAACTTGGTCTAAAAGCAATTTATGGAGTTCAATTCAGTAAGATTTAAGTTTTGTGTCTTATGGCTCTTATCTTAGAGACACTTCAATTAGCGAATAGACTGTTAATTGTCTGGATATGTTTCATTGTAAATTTTCTTGGGATATGTGTTTGGTTTCTATTTGACCGCAGATAAAATTTCTTCAACTTTATCTATATCCAGTAGGTGAATATTATTCTTTGTAGCATGCCGTACTATCCAGCGTATGACCTTTATTCAGCGGGCTGGAATCACAAATTTTTCAGAAATCTTTTTCTTATTATTAAATAAATTCCTTCATATGTCCAATTTTTTGTCTATATTTGATGAATAATAGAAACCGTCACAAATTACGAATGAGATTGAGGAATCTTATCGTATGGCTGAACTCGAAACCGCATACACGAAGTGATTATTATAATATATAGTAATTATAATTATATTTGAAAGTGATAGTGATTTTTCAGATAATGAAGATTCCTGTCTTTTAAAGAGTAAACTGATGTAGTTTGTCATGCACATTAGAGCTAGGCCCAAAGCTTGGATGCAATAGGTTTATATGCATATCAGTATACAATACTTATGAGAAATAAGAATGCCGATGCTTATGTTAAAATGTAAAACCTGTGGCGAGGTTTTTCCAGGGATATATGTTCCAGAAGGAAGTACGATTGATTTTACGGCGAATGCTACAACTTCTGATACTTCACATACGTGTTCTAGAAAACACTCGAATGAATATGTCACTGTAGATTATATGGATTGGTCTTGAACGCAATTTGAATTCCGCCAAAGTTATACTTGTAACATATCCAGATAACTTTAGTCTTCAAGAAGCACAAAGTTTAGTAGAATCATCCTCGCCTTCAATGTCACCACATCCTCAAGTTGTAAAGGTTATTACACAAAAGTATCTGAATCACTCCCGTTATGGACTTGGTTCTGGTAAAGCTGAAGAAATCAAAGAATTTGTGAAACAATCTAAAGCAGATCAGATAGTTGTTGATGAGCATTTATCTCCAAAACAGATTCACAACTTGGAGAAGCTAACGGACGCACAGGTAATTGACAGAGAGAGGCTAATACTTAACATATTCCATTCAAGAGCTACCACTGTAGAGGCAAAATTGCAGATTGAACTAGCTGAGGTCAAATATGAAATGCCACGTGTAAGAGAAAATGCGAAACTAACATCAGGGAGTACTGAAAGAGCTGGAAAAGGAGGTATGGGAGAATACACAGTCGATGTGAAATTCCGAGACCTAAAAAGACGCATGACATTTATCAAAAAGAAGCTTGCTGATGCCCACACAAAACGTGAGCTTTATCGTCAACAGAGATTGAAAACCAAAATGCCGATTGTCTCATTAATAGGTTATACTAGCTCAGGAAAAACTACACTCTTCAACTTGCTCACATCTGAAAACAAGGAAATATCTAGTAGCCTATTTACAACGCTTTCCACAACTACAAGATCATTTAGAATCAATAATAATGAAAAACAGGAGAAGGAATCGTCTTTACTTCTTATTGACACAGTAGGTTTTATTAGCAGACTTCCTCATTACATGATAGATGCATTTAAATCGACTTTGCAAGAATCACTGGCAGCTGATTTAATTCTACTTTTGATAGATGCTTCTGAAAAGTTTGAAGACATCAAGATAAAATTCAAAAGCTGTTGGAATGTTCTGGATGAACTAAAAGTAGACAAATCTAAAGTTTTTGTTATCTTGACCAAGTGTGATGGCGTCATAGGCTTATCAGAACGTATTGACAATATAGCAAACGATTTGAGTGTACCGAATCCCATAACCATATCGTCTAAGACTGGGTATGGGATTCACAAGCTAAAGACTATGATTGCACACAATCTGTATTCTCAATCCCTTTCTGGAGAGGAATACTCAACAAAAGTGAAAACAGTACCAGCAGAAAGTGCATATATAGTAGCGGCAGCAGACCCTTATACCTAAGTGATATGTCAAAACAGAATCGAAAAATAGATTCTATGACATTCGAATATACCTTAAGAAAATGCGGTACTTCATCACATATTATTCTCCCAGCTTCAATGGTTGGACAGAGGGTTAGGGTTAGTATTGAAACGCTTGGCTAGGGGACAGAGACCAGATTATTGTTCACACATATAATATAATTTAAGATATAAAATTTAAGTTGTTATGACTGTTTAGATTTTGCAACAATCTCTAAGACTGGTAGGGCAAAACTAAACGTAGCACCTGTTGAGGATATGGCAGCCGTTTCATCCGCTGCCGCTGGATCATTATTTATGGCCCATATTCTTCCTCCATGAGCTTCAATTATATTTTTAGATATATAGAGACCTAATCCAGTACCTGAATCAGAACCAGAAACAAACTTTGTGAAAAGATTCTGAGCTACATCGGGAGGAATTCCTTGACCATTATCTGTTATACTTACTATAATCTCATCATCATTATTAAAACTGCTATTCCGACCATGGATTTTATCGGCCACTTCAAATTTGTTCTTCCTATCCCTTTTCTGTGTCCTACTAACGGAAATGATTATTCTGCCTTCTCCTTCTCCATCCTTTAACCTGATAGAAGATAGAGCATTGCTCAATAGATTAGATAAAACCTGAGAAATCTTTGCCTTGTCTGCTTCTATCCAAAATGATTCGAGAACAGCATTGGCACTGCGATTAGCTCTGTTGTTGGCATTCGTATTGTTTGATATCTTATAATCCCCTCTTCTAGGAGTATTGATGGTGGGGGATATAGTATTAACAGCTGGCGCGAAGGCTGTAGCTGTACCAATATCAGCAATATCTTCTATCACTTTATTACTCACCTTTAATAGAATCTTAATCTCTGCGTTTGTAAGTATTGTATCACTTATCGTAATGTTCTGTTCCTCTGCCGTCTCTTCAATTAATTGTTCAATATTGAATCGCTCTTTATTGAGTTTAAATGAGTGACTTTCAATCTTGGTTACATCAAGTATATTATCTGTGAGTTGTTTTAGCCGCTTAGCATTCCTGATGATCACATCAAGTAGTAGAAGCACTCCCTCTGGTCTTTTAGTAGCATTATCACCGTCTCTAAAAATCCTGCCATTTGAACCATCTGGTGATATTATTCTTGATCTCACGATATCAGTCAATCCCAATATCGGCTGTATGGGAGTTCTGAGTTCATGCGCCGCTGTGTTGATAAATTCGTCCTTAATTTTTTCTGATTCCTTCAACCGATCGTACTGGACGCGGATCACTTCTTCTCTTTCCTTTAGTCTAACGTTACTTTCAATTAGACTCTTACTGCTCTCTCTTAACCGTACATTATATTTAATACTCGAAAGTGCTAGCGCAATAATATTTACAAAATATCCTGCATCCTTTAGTATATGAGCTACATTGTGAGGTGTATCAAACGAAGTGGCAGAATAAGACATTATGATCTGCGCATAGATATCAATGATAAGGTAAGCTAGTATCCCTTTATAAAATACATCGCTCTTCTTGTACAATTGATTCTTGTAGAATAGAATTAATGCGATTATGAACAAGACAAGCGATGGAATTTCATAAGGTCTGTGCAGAAGAACATCGTCGATTACTGAATAAGGTAGTACGAGATATAGTGAACTAATCGCCACACTTCCGGCCAATACAGCAAGAATTATTAAGTAAATTCCAAAGGTCCTATCAGAATTATTAACACCGTCTGCAGTAAAAGAATTGCTAAATTCTTGATTACTCTTACCTACTTTGCCTTGCTCTTTACTGCGCTCAATTTCTTGATTAATTTTTGCACCCCCTTTTGTCCCTGCCTCAGGTCGGTTATCACTTCTCTTCACTTCACCTGAGAAGGTCGGGTATTTTGCAATTGCTATGACCAGCATTGCACTAAGGAAGATTCTACCCGCAAACCATGTCTGTGGTATAAAATATTTCAAAAAAACTACATTGTCCATAAAGACATAAGAAATTATGACGTGAAGCAAATCGATGACAGCGGCAACAAGAAATCCAAATCCTACAAAACGGCTGAAGTTATCATTCAAAGTATAAGCCCGGGCAAGATAGTAGAACGCAAGTATTGATCCAAGCATCACAGCGAAAAGTTCGATATAGAAATGGTGAAGTTCGTAAAGATTCCAGGCATCTAGATCGAATGATAATATAGTAATGATAGAAAGGAGTATCGCAGGGATGAGAGTATAATAGATAAAAGTACGGTTACGCAGGATGGAAATCAAAGAGGAAAAGTGAGAACTGGTGCCCTCGGTAGCAGAAAAGGTTTTGGAGGCTCGATAAGATGAGGAGGACGGCGCAGATGATTCCTTACCTTTGCTCTTCTTCAACTATCCAATTATTTATATGTCGCCACTTATTATTATCTTCACCTGTTTCTGAAACCTAGTTATTATCAATCATACTCGGGCAATACCTGCCCATTTAGTTAATTTTTTTATGTAAAGTTTTTATGAATATATATTCAGAATCTTGAATTATACATTGGTCTGCATACGTAGAATCCTTAATCTGTGATACATAACTTGGAGGTATAGTTATTACTACCTGCTTATTTTATTCTGAACCGATAAGACCTTGAGATAATTTGCTTAAAGTGAAATTAAACAATGCGACTTATTGTCTCGACCAATACAACTACTCTCAAAAAGGTATAGGGCAGGATCTGACGATAGCTTATAAATATACGCGTATGGTATCAAATTTCCCGTTTTACTCTCTCAGATGATTCGCTTCATTAATGCTATTTTCTAGACAATCGAGAAGAAGGTGAATTTAACCAGTCTTGCTATCAGGACTATCATTTATTTTCAGGTTCCTATCACTAAATCCAGCTTCCAATGTCATAAGCAGTCATACTGGTGTACATTACAAAACGATCAGAGGCATAATGGAGATAAAAAAACAGATATGAAGCTATCCAAATTCAAATGACATACCTTTTCATCTGTTTCTATCATTGAAAAATGCTTGCTATTATTATCAACGTGGCGAGAATACCGTTCACTTGAATTCTCTAAAGTAATTATCTAAGGTCATGGGCTCTCTTTGATCTTGTTTCGTGCCGAACGTGGTTGTTTTTCTTTTACCTCTTTTAGAATATGATGTCTCTCTCGTTTTCTCGTTGTCGGCATCATCATAACTATCTTGAGCCATTCCCGTTGCACGTTTGACAGTTCTTAAAGTTTGATGATCTGTTGTTCCTGTAAGATATACTGCGTAAATGAATGCAGCTTCCTTTCCATCAGATTTTCTAATCACTCTTCCGATTCTTTGAATGGTCTGATTTATGTTTGAAGTATTTGCCAAAATTATTGCGACTCCTACCTCTGGGACATCATAGCCTATTTCTAGGGTGTGAACTGAAAGAAGTGGATAAAATTCAACTCCCCACTTGGATAATATTTCTTGTCTTTCATTAGCCTTGAGCTTGCTTTCAATGACGTATGATTTTATTCTCCACTTGTGTTGCAGTTCTTCTCTAAGTTTATGAACCGACTCCAACGTCTCACTAAATACCATTATTCGCTGTTTCGGATGTTTTTTTGATATAATATCTGCAGCAGCTAATATCTTGTTATCAGCGCAATTTAAAAGAGCTCTCCGCTTTCTCACATTTGCAAACCAGGTTTTTGCCATAAATGCTGCAGGGCCTCCTTTTCGTAATAACAAAGAGATTGATTGGGCATCAAATCGATTAAGCCTGCTGGCAATAGCGGTTATTCTTGAAGAGCAATCATAATAGGTCCTTCTTTCTGCCTCCGTTAAATTGACTTTGATAGGTAGTATAACTGGTCTTGCTAACCTGCCGTCTCTTACTGCCTCTTTAACTTGGTATTTTCTCACAGGAGGAAGGACACTCAGAATAGTATTGAAATTGGGATCATTTTCATCTATTGTGGCTGTTAACCCCAAAATTGCCTTTCTGCGATCCTCTACGACCACATCAAAAATCTGACTAAATGACTTTGCACTTTCGCCAATCAAATGAACTTCATCAAATATGATCATTTGAGAATTGCGAAGAATATCTAAATTGTTATTGATACTTTGATACGTACTTACTGTTATCTCGCGTACCTCTTTCTTTTCTCCGAAATATACGCCTATCTGTTTCTTAGGTATGCCATACCTTATTAATCTCTTTATATTCTGTTCAATAAGAACGATTCGTGGAACTAAAAGCAGGACCCTAAATTGGGAAATAGATTTGTTGAATGCTGTTTCATCTGAATCATTTTGGATTGTAGAGTTGAAATTATTGGAAGTGGGGGTAGCGTTGTCAGTATCAACTGGTTGGTTTTCGTCTGAATCATAGTTGTTAATATTATGCTTAAAGTCCGTATTGATAGCAATATCTGATACAATTCCCGCTTTTGCTTTCGCCGCCCGTCTTGCACACTCAAATGCAATTTCAGTCTTACCAGTACCAGTACTGTATACTATTGAGCCTCTAAAATCATTCCTTATCCATGCTTCTACAGCATCCTCCTGATCCTTTTTTAGATTAAATGGAAATTTCAAATATCCAATTGCTGGTGAGCCCCTGTCAGGTCTTTCATCCTCAGAGGCTTTGACTTTTGCATAGACATCTGTTCTAGTCATTCGCATAACCACCTGTCCTCTTTTGGATAGTTCCAATTCAACAATATAGAAATTTCTCCTTATATTTTTCAGCTATTTTTCCTTGAAACCTAGAAGGGAAGTAAACATCACGTTTATGATGACTCTCCTGTAAAACATACAAGCTATTTTTATACACGATATATTTCAATATATATTATCTCTTATCTAAATGATATAGCCTATTAACAATGTCAAGAAATGATGAAATCGAGACTATTTAACAACTTTTGCTTTTAGCATACCCTCATAAGGCCCGTAAAGTCATTCCAAATACTGATTCGCTCTCAGACTACCCAATCGTTGGGGCCAGGTCGAATTATAGCCATATCGAAGTGACCAAACCTAGTTCCAGCCACCATCATCCATAAATTCTAACGACGGTTTTATTTCAACTAAGAGTTTGCTTAAATGAAGAATTTAAGGGCTAGATTTGAATTAAGATTACAGTAATATTCAAGTCAATCCATCGAGTAGATATTGCTTAGCGGCTAAACACATTTTAGCAAGAAACTACAGTTATCACAGAAGTAAACCAATTCATCAAACCTGGAGTGTAGCCCCATAATCTCATTACATCTGGGGCATTCAATTTCTGTGTCTAGTTCAGATAGCATGGGGTTCTCCTCTTGCTGCTCTAGACGAGGCTCTTCTTTAGTTTCAAGCGTCTGCTTTTCAGGTATGACTCTTTGGGTAGCGAGCTTAGTACGGACATGTTTAGACATAATCATACTACGAAAATTTATTATTTATGTCCCAGCTGACCATAGGGGGACGGGGGAGCTAGCTAAATTGCCGTACCAAACCTTCATACCACTGCCTTGTCGTTGTTGTCAATATTAACAACTAGTCAATTTTAGCTAACAAAGAAGATGATCCTCACGACTAACAGTCCCTACGAACTTACATTAGAAAACATGAAAAATATTACTACCGAGATATCGGATGAGCAAAATTTGGCTCTCTCAATCAACTCAACGGAGCGAGTGTGGTACCTGCGGTAAAGCATACTGTGAGGGATTCATATTATGCAGCATGTCATCCATGGGCGGAGACATTTTGCTGTTTACATTATTGTCGTAATTGTTTTAACAACGATTGGAACAACAGCAATTATTGGAGCAATAGAAGACCAAAGTTGTATAAAAAAACCGTCTCAAGCTCTGCCAGCAGTTATTGCTACATAAGGTGAAAATGTGTATGTGGTGTGGGGCAACTAATGACACTACTGATAATAACTCGGAGGTAATGTTTAGAGTGTCAGAAGTTGGTGGACAAAGTTATGCGGATAAAATAAATCTGAGCAATTCTAGTAGCTACTAATAATAATGTGATCATAAATTGGTGGGAAACCATTTTCACTAGTGCTGAGCAAGTCATAATATTTAGGAACGACAACGGTGCAACATTTGGACCAATTCTAAAACTTGCAATTTATGGGATAATTGGAGAAGTGACAGAAGAGGACTTGCAAAACACACCGAGAATGATCTATTTCAACTGATGTTATCAAGAAATTGGAATAGAAACTAGAGTAGCAATATTATAATAGTTACAGCAATAATGATTAGTATCATATATAGTAACGCTTAGAAGCATGTGTTGCTATGAGTTAACTCTCAATTTGTTATAACAGAAAAGATATCGGATTCAAGTACGAGTCTGATATTGCATAACTCAGATAAAAATAACTCTCGCTCAAGCTCCTAAATGAATACCAAATATTTTGACATAGTGACAGTAATGACAGTCATGCTTATATGAGCAACAGCACTTGCGACAAATAGCGCATTCGCTGCAAAGAAGAAATATGAGAAGAGTCAAGTAGTGTCACAAGTAATTGACTGCAGAAATGAAAAACTTCCATTAAATGTTGGATGTCAAAATACCGCTTCACAGATTCAGGGCGACGAAAAGTAGTATAACAGGCAGCCGAGCAAGTATTCTCGAAAGAAGAAGAGCAAGATAAATAGTCCTCATATTCCATTTTTTTGTTATTCTAACCACAGTATGTTTTCCGATTTTTCTACTGGAATTCCGAGTCTCCATATGTAATGCCTAACTGCGAGGAGAATCTTGAATATCCTGTAGTGGTTTATGCGGACAATTTAAAAGATTCGTACGAAAAGTCTACAGTTGATCAGGTAGCTTTCATTGTCTTATACTATTCTGGTGTCAAACTAGATGAGTATTTATAGCTTCTACAGCAACCGCTTCGAATCCGACTGATGATATTACACATAAGTTTTATCAACGAGCCTCTATCACTAAACGTCGACGGCAAACTAAAGAGCGTGAGCATATTAAACAATATTAATCCTATTACCTCCGATTAATCATCATCGCCAATACATCGCCTTCTTTATTCCTACTTACATCAGATTAATGTAATACTTACTCCCATTATTTATCGTTATAAGTTGAATCCTATATAGGGGAAGTAGTATAAGAGGGTGTTATAGATTTAGACCATGAGAGTTCACTTTATATGATTATTTCAATAATGATGACAAAAATGCCAGAAACAGTTTCGGTTTCTATTAACTTCTTCAAATTATGATTCATAAAGTATTATATATGCTACTACCAAAGTGTGTAGCAAGTAATACTGACTTGGATGACAAGACAGAGCATATTCGAGCTACTGTGGGCAAAGAGAAGTACAAGAATGCTGAATACGACGACAATATTATTGAATACTTGATGAAATATCTTGGATTAGAGAGTTATGAACAGCTACAAGACTTCTTGAAACATAGCCATATTCCAATATTCAATTAGATTTATCTATCAATGGACTAAACCGCTTTTATCATGAAATCGAATCGTTATTGACAAAAAATTATGGTTTAGTTAAGTGTTCCTAAGAAAGCAATTTTTTGTAAAATGGGATGAAACGTTATTTGCGAAGAGAACTTCAAGATGTTCATAAAGACTTAATAGAGTATATTAGAAGGTAAACAGACATACATCGGTAATACTATTAAAAGTCCAGTAACATAACTCCCGCCTGGCACCCATTGCTATTTTTCGATTATTTGTTGATGATAGGGGTTTTGTTTTACCGTCAACCGAGCATATGTTTTGCATTTTATTCAGCACATTATCCTTTCGCAAAGCGAATATTATATTCGAATCTATTTCATACTAGCATTCATAGGTAAATTTTCTATTGATTCACCTTTCATAACATATTCCGTAGCTGCTGATACTTGAATTACATTACATTAGATTACTTTCCTATAGAATCGAGAGATAAAAATATATCCGATTAAAATTATATCGTAAATTTTGCCTTAATTATCTGACCAATTCGTTATGAAGATGTTTTATAGACCATGAAATGGTAGACTAATGCGGAGAGGAAGGAATTACTTACGAAAGATATGTGCGGTTGCACTCTGTGCGAATCCGAGCATAAAATTCGTAGGAGTGTTAGATGAGAACGGAAAATTAATCGTCGCAGAATGCAAGCCTAATACCAACAACTTTGGTAAGCATGTAGCAAACATGAATTATCTCTTCCACCTACACCATATAGTCCCTAGTTTGCAAGAAAGAAATAACAAAAACCTGAAAGTTACGATAGATGAAAATGGTACAGAGATAGAATTCAAAACAGTTCATGTTACTTGGAACACAGAGGTTGCAATAACTCCATTAGCAGAAATAAAAGGGATGTATTTATGTGTATACTTTAGTCGTTTACCGAGGAACGATCGAGAAATAGAATAAGCCACAACTTGGTAGTTATATCCAAGCTTATTTCATTCATGCAATTAGCCTTTACTGACAATTGGTAAAATACAAATAAAAAGAGAGGTTAACCTCCTCTTTCTTAGAAGATCTAGTATCAGTGGCTACAGCAAGTACAGCTATTCTCTCTGCATTGTTCTTCAGTATGATTACAAGAACAGTGATCTACGGTTGACGAGTTGAGAAGAACTGAATGAAGGTTATTAAAGGTTACTAATTCTTTATGCAACCTGTTATAAATGTAGGCTCGAATTAATAATAACTAATAATCTATTATTCTGAGAAAGGTATTGCATGCTAACCTGAGTAATCCATTTATTCACTAGAATCTTCATTGGAATCGTTATCGTAAGCACTAGGCTATACCTGGTAATCTGAACGCATCAAAGACGTTGCCGTATGATGTTGTTGTTATTTTATCAAGGCTGCTACTACCGTCTTCGCCAAAAAAGGCTGAAGAAAGAAAGCTGATTTTACTTTTCGTTGGTCCTATTCCTCTTCTTCGCCTTCCGCTGATTCTCCTATAGTTATATCTATAGCCATTGTTACTAATGATGAAATGGAGTACCACATATATATAATACAGTCCAGACAGGTAATGATTGTATTCAACGCGTTTCTGCTCCAAATGTCTTCACTCGTACTCGTACCACACTGAAATTATATCAACTAGATCTGATGACTCCAAAGTACTGCGTTGTACTGTAGCTACTTGCTCATGTATAATTTCTTCCACTAATTCTATAACTGATGGATAACACTTCTTCAAGAGTAACTGGATACCTAGCTCAGCTTCGGCCTATTATTGACTTGAGACCATATCCATACGACGATGGATTTTGCTTATGGAACGCACCGAGCTAATCACACGTTCATATGTCAAAATATTATGGTATGTAGTTCATCTTGCCCTAATATCAAAATTGAATTTCAATCAATTTGATCTATTATTCAACCTGTACAACAGTTAAATAATCTGTTTATGGATTACCTCGTATCTTATCACAATATGGCAGGTTCTGGATTATATAGAGATGCGGATCGACACTTGAAATACATCACGATACAAAAGGAGCAAGATATTGTTATTATTAGAATTCATAGACCAGAGGTACTAAATGCATTGAATAGAGATACTATGAATGAATTGGAGAATGCCTTTTCTATTGCTGCAGCAGATGATCATATAAAAATTGTTATTGTTACGGGTTCTGGTGAAAGATCATTCTGTGCAGGTGCTGATGTTGACTATGTTGTCAATATCACTCCAATCGAGGCTCAAAATTATGCAATACGAGTGCATTCATTGCTTAGCAGAATTGAACACCTTGAGAAACCAGTTATAGCGGCTGTCAACGGATTTTCATTGGGGGGAGGGTGTGAACTAGCTATGGCCTGTGATTTTATCGTAGCCTCTAGTAATGCAAAGTTTGGTCAGACGGAAGTACGAATAGGTATTCCACCAGGCTGGGGTGGTACGCAACGTCTAGTAAGATTAGTGGGACCAGCAAAAGCTAAAGAACTAATCTTTACTGGAAAGATGATTTCCGCACAAGAGGCATATGAAATTGGCCTAGTTAACAAAG
>JBOGPP010000120.1:0-12223 GCA_050748485.1 Nitrososphaeraceae archaeon
TAGGCATTCCTTCAAGTAAATATATATTCTTCTTGTTTATCTCGTGGTTAGTCCGTTCTTTTATTGCTCTGCTCATAGCTTCAGCATGAAATGGCATCGAGTCAATAAGAACGCCGTCCATATCAAATATAATGCCTTTTTTAGTTGTCATATAACGAAGTATGTTTTATGGGATTTTATGGTTTTATTATTCCACGGCCAACAATTTTTCCCTCTTTCAGCTTAGATAGAGCTTCTGTAGCTTGATTAAGGTTGAATTTGTCAGACACAAGAGGTTTTATTACACCTCGTCTGGTCAATGATACCAGTTCTGCAAGCTGAGCAATGTTTCCCGTATAGGATCCAATCAACTTATATGCTCTTGTAGGCATACTTAGTAAATTTAATTTTATAGCGCCGCCATACAATCCAACTAAAACCAATCGGGCACGTTTTCTCAAAAGTTGCATGTCAACCTCTGTACTTTTCGAAGAGTTCACAAAATCGATGACTGCGTCCGCGCCCAATCTTTGTGTTACTTCCATCACAGCAGCTACTGCGTTTTCTTTCTTAGAATTAACGATAAAATCCGCACCATTCTGTTTTGCGGCTTTTAACTTGTTGTCATCCAAATCCATAGCAATCACTGTTGAACCTGTAATCGCCTTTGCGAGTTGAATAGCCATTAAACCTAATCCTCCTGCACCAATAATAACTGCGTTATCGTACGGTTTCAGATTTGCATTGTTTATTGCGCCATAAGCAGTCAATGAAGAACATGTAAGCGTACAGGCTGTACTTGAGTCAAACGAACCGGTCTCAATATCATTGGTTATATCTAAAAGGTATCTATAGTTTGGCACTAAGACATAGTCAGAGTATCCGCCATCATTGTATATGCCCAAAGATCGAGGTTTGTCACATAGGTTTTCATCCCCTTCTCTACATGCTGGACACATTCCTTCGCCTATCCATGGATAAACAAGAACCTTGTTATTTTTTTTGAATATATTGAGTGATGATACTTCCTCTCCAACCTCTTCCACTACCCCTGCAATTTCATGCCCAGGGATAAGCGGATAGCGCACGCCTCGATCAGTTGCCTTGAGGAATTCTCCATCGGGACCTTCATAACCTCCTTCCCAAAGATGAATATCACTATGACAAACGCCACAGGCTTCTACCCTGACAAGAACCTGGGAGCCTATAGGTTTTGGATTCTCTTTAGATACAATTTCTAAAGCAGATTTTGGCTTGGTAATACTTGCAGACTTCATAGAGGGGTTAAGAAGAGATTGAATATAAAATGATTGTTATGGGATTGAAGTATCAAACCATTGTAAGTATTTGCAATGGAATGAAAATCATGCTATCTGCATTTTTTTGAACCCGTTTGCTTGGTCAGGTAGGGATGTCACTCACAATTGTCAATCTTAATCAGTACTTTAAATGCAACAATTCTCATTCATTCTAATTCGGGCCGTCATGGGGGGATTGATAGCTTTCCCGCTCGGTAAACTTTTGTAATGATTTACACTTAGGCTAAAACAGTTTAGTCATACTTTAACTTTAATATATTATCTCTAACTCCAATCCTCAAAATCCAAGGTTCTATTGTAAGCGCAGCATTAAACTTCCTCAGTCTACAGCTAGAATGTGACAACTGTACTAAGTCATATCAAGTACTATTTCAATCCCCGAGTAAAACCTTAAAACCCTATTACGGAGACCAACACATTTGTTACTAAAGTCCTAAACATCCCATACAAGGTTATTACCTCATAGTTAGAGGACATCTGACTATCATGTCGAACCTGCGTGCCTGAACGTTTTCTTTATATATATATTATCGACACGATACAAAAAAGCAGTATCCAAACACCGGATTAAGCTCAATTGATAAAGATAACCCAATCTTCAATTAGCATGATGATGATAAAATGTCTTGCTATTCCTTAACATATTAAATAGGCGTTTCCATGTATCTTGACTAGAAATACAACTTGATCCGGTGGAGCATATGTAGTCGCATGAATTATTCCGTACTGAAGAAGCATCTCCATCGGCGGAGATGTACTCTTTGTAACCATTTGAAACAGCATTTACTACTTTAATTTTAATAATACCTCTTGCTATTTCCTTTAAGACTTGTATTAAGCCAGATCTAGCACCAAATGCTCCTTGCTTATTAATTAGCCAGAACATTTGGGTGGAGTCGTAATCATCAGGAAAGACCAATTTCTTTACATCCATTGCCTCAGGAGAATAATAATGTCCTGCTAGTTGTATCCACCCTCCCGACAGCACCCTCGCCCAGAATGCAAATCTTCTGCACGCTGAACACTTGTCATCATAAATAAGCAATGGCCTTGAGAGCGGAAGAGGAGCTGGTGCAGACATTTACGTCTCAAATATTCTTTTCATTTCATGAATATAAGACTTCTTAATGTAATGAATAGGTGGACGATAAGACAGCATTGCCATTGAAAAAAAAGGAAAAGATATGAACCTGTGAAACAACTGAACAATAAATATGAATAAATACACTATCGTGCTCATGATTAATAGACTTTGTTGTGCTAAAATGTATACGATGTGGACATGAAATGAAGGATATACAGCCCTGTCATTTGAAATGCCTCAACTGTGGAAGCGAAATCGACTGTTCCGACATAGGCTATTTCCCGATTGAAACCGATTGAAACCGATTGAAATCGGTATATTGCAGTGACCTACTCGAAACATATTTCTGACAGTTTTGAACCAGTTAAGTAGACTAAAACAGATATTCTGAGATAATATTAGCGGCCTATTGAGTTTACTCGGAGTAATATCACTAGTTCGACAAACATAACGAAGATCTACATTATTAGTATCGTTTTTACTGCTATATTTAACCAAGCTTTTCTTGCTTTGAATGACAGAGAAATACTTCGACTACAGGCAAAACCATCATCCATTATTCATAGAAAATTTACAAAAAAAAGGAAGAGCAGACATTCTATTATCTATGGATCTCTTTCTCTAGTGCTTCTCTTAACATGTTAGCATGTTTCTGTCTGTCTTGTTTAATAGTTTGCCATAATTCTACTAAGTCTGATCTGTTACTTCCTTGGGCATCTTTAATGTAACTATCCACAGTATCGTACAAAAAATCTGCATCCGTGCCTAACGCCCTTAGTATGCTATATTCAACATTTGATATCACTTGAGTCATTCTAAAATTGATCAGTTGATAAATTATATAATAGTTATACATATTATGATATTCTCAATGAACCTTTTGTTTATTGACATCATAAGGAAGATTCACTTTGAAATATCCGACTTCATTAGGTAAGTAAATTGGAAATAACTTGGAAAATAAACTGGAATACCTTTATCAAAAATGCATGTTCATTGCTGCCAGTCAACTTAGGGGTTTACTGGTTGCTGAAATCACGACCTTACAAAAAAGAGGCTTTGCACTTCCCTTGTAATACCACTAATTCTGAGCTATTGCCGACTCCTTCTGCTGAGCCTGCAATTTCTTCTGTAGGACAGTGATCAACCTTTATGGAAATGGCAGATAAGTGTTCTCAAAAAGATCATTTGAAATTCGTTGATTGTGGGGACAGTAAATTGCAATCTTGTATACATATATCTTGAAAAGCGTCGAATCTTTACCTTCTTATTTACTAACCCACTCTATTTGATGCGAGACGGATGTATTACCACGTTTGCCCCAAAATACACTTGCTGTCTATTGGCATTTTCCTTTACTGTGAAGTTGTATTTTTACCTGTGTGTTCGGCATCCTTTTGATATGGTCGGTAAATTCGTCATAGAATGCGTCATAGATTCTGTTTTATAACATGTTATCTATAATTTAGATGATTAATGCCAAGATCACAGTCAGAAAGAACTGATGTAAAGAGGAGTTCAAAGGGATCAGACAAAAGGTTGTCAACAAGGACAAAAAAACAAATTGATTCATTGCCAGAACATGCCCAACACATATACAAGAAAACACATGATAATGCCATTGAACAATACCAAAATCCCGATAAAAGACGCGGGGGTAAGAGTGAAAGTGCTGAAGAAGTGGCACACAAAGTTGCCTGGGCGGCAGTAAAAAGAGATTACAAGAAGAAAGGCGATAAGTGGGTTAAGAAAGAATAACCATGATTCTGACGTCGACCTGAATCGATAGTTGCGAATATTGTAACATGTAGTTACGGACGCTACCTGTCTTCTTACCAGTGCTGCCAGGCTAAAACTCATAGATAAAAATGAGATATTGAAATACTCACAAAAATCTAATGGCATAGACAGAATTAAACTCGAAATTTTAAGGGAGTTGAGTTTATTCCTACAATCTATTAATCTTATTGCCAATTAGATATTTGCGCTATGTTAAAATTGTCACTATATGCACAAAATATCCCTTGTTTACCTTTAATGTGAAATGTCATATCATAAAGTATTATATAAAATGTTGATATCTTTATTTGATGACTAGAAATTTGAAATTCTTAGGAATAGGCGTATGCCTGCTAACAGCGGCAGTTATTGTGATGGGTGTATCGGCTATAACTCCTGACGCAATAGCACAGAACACTACTGAAAAGGGCTCGGGTGAGGGCCTAGGAGTACCGCAGAATGCTACCGGTGCTCAATCGTCACCTGAAGCTATGAACAATACTCTTACACCGATGGGTCCTGAGAACGAAACAGTGATAGCGAAGTAGAACTAGCATATAACATTCAATATTTTTTTTATTTTCGACACGAATAATAGCGAATCATAGAAACAGCTCTCTTTTTACAGAAACTATTGTGATACGATGTATTGAATCAGAGAAATGCCATCCCACCCAATTCACGAAGACTAGCTTATTCATTGGATGGTATTGTGAATCTATCTCAGACAAATATTTTATTGGTTTGACGATTAATATGTGTCGAGGCAAGTTTATACTAAACTGAACCATTGGATTGTTGAGCGCCCCTTTGCCAGCAGATCTTTAGCACATCTTTATTGCAACAAAAGTCATCGATGTCATCTTTCAGGCGGCCTCTCCTTTGATTACCCTTTTAGAAATGAAATAATTCCAGGTTCCCCTTCAATGACATCTATCGCAATGGATACATTTAGATCTTTTTCAAGTTCTTGGCCTTTTTCATATCTTTAGTGACTGTCAAGACGATATTGGTTCCTTGAAAGTAATACCCTAGAGGAAGCACGTGCGGTTTCCTCTAGAGCTAAAAAATAAGGTAAGTTGTAAATTTGTAGTACAAGATTAACTAGAAGAGATAACGTATAACTCCGACAATAAACAAAAATTGTATCTTATACTTTCTTATTGTTGGTAAGGAAATCCGTTATTCTCATCTGTTCCTTCTTTTGTTCAATGATTTTACTACCTCTAATCCACTCTTTTCTAGATGCGGATAAACTTTTACACGCAAAGGACAACGCATTTTCAAAGCTTTCAAATTGTCTTTTTTCATTCTTCAACGCTACCCTGATTCCTTCCCTAATCTGCCACACGCCTACCGGCATAACATAATCTGAATGAATTTCCCTTAAAACTAAAGCCGCTGCTTTTCTTCTCCTTTGTGAGAGATGTTCTGCAACACCTAATCTGGCTGCAAAGTATGCACCTGCTATGGAAGGATAATGATCTAACCCTCTCGCATCTTCAAAATCTACGCCCATCCCTAAATTTCCATTGTTGTCAAACCATACTTCTTTCATTTCAAAGCTCCAGACATCATCCGGAATTAATATAATAGAATAGTAGTTACCTAGGTGTGAGTGTTTGTAAACTTCAAAAAGATCTATTAGAGCATATGATACTATGTTTTTTATCAAACTGACAGAAATTATGTCATCTGTTGCTGAGATGCTCCATCGTGTAGGGACCAGCCTTCTGTTTTTTTGCAAGCCTAACATTCCTACACTTAGAACCCGATGAATTCTGCTAACCTCTACCTCCTGGTGGAAGAGATCAACTATAGCCTCGGCTGCGCGCAAATCCTTATCGTAATAGACGTTTTCTAACCTCTTGTCTATTGAGAGTGAAGCTGTCTTGAAACTCTTTAAAGGTGCAACTGGACCAAAAGGAGCAGATTCACCTAAATCCTTTTCCTGTTCTATATCTGCAACAGGTTTTTTTTCAAACAATGCCTCACTTTCAACTGATTTTGAAGCCATAGCTAATTCCTGTAACGATTCGATATATCTCCCAGACGTAGCATGGACATTAATGTCTGATACTCCTCTTACGAGGGACAAACGGTAGTGAACAATATCTTCGAGACTCTTACCGAGCCACATTTCTGGTTTATCGAGTATAGTGGTGTCTCCATGGAATGGTGGCACCATTGGTCCCACCTTTACTTTAGGATATCCATAGCGTCCTATAAAAACAGAAGGTGGGGTGGCACCAGAAAGTGTCTCTGAAGCTAATTTTGCAGAATTTGTACTGAGAAACTGAATCCAGTTATCTTCTAACCGCTTCTTGATTTCATTAGCTGTTGGCACATTTTATCCAGTGTCAATATTAGGTATAATTCAATCTATCGAACACAGATCGTGTGGCCATTAACTGGAAGAATTGAAATCATGTTGCATAATCTCCAAGAAACACACGTTCATACTCTCTTTTGACATGAACTATGTTCCCCCTACTTAACGCACACATCAAATCTGAAATTGAACCTTCCCATATTTCAAATCTGGCCAGCATTAAGACTAGAATGTTGTTCCCCATGATGATTCCCACTAGCACTTCATTTAGCCCTATACAGTAGAAGTATGTATGAAATAATTTTTACGAATTTGCAAAAAAAGACTTCAACAACCGTAAAATTGCCATCGCAAGATTACAATCATGTACACTTCAGTCGAATCATAACTTTCATCATTTGCTTAAATCTAAGGCATAAGATGCTTACTTTGAGTCATATCGGGTAAATATTAAAAGCTTGAGAGAAATATAGCAATCCATTTGTACTATTCTCCTTGTCTTGGTTCTTCGTCCTCAAATTCCTCTCCTCCGATAGGAACATCTTCCTTTAGATCTCCCTGGCTTTCTAATTCCTTTATTACTTTTACCTCTTCATCGGTATTATCTTTAAAATGTGCCTTTTGTTCCCTCCTGCTTTTTTCCTTTAATGCTCTGGCCATTAATATTGCTCTTGGTTCACATACTATTTGGACTTTCTCTCGTCTTTTCTGCGCTTTCTCATTTGACTTTACTACTCGCTTTGCTCTCGGTTCGTCTTTTAGTTTCTTCTTCGAGAGTTTAAGAACTCTAATGGTTACAGTATGAACGTTCATTTCATATTTGAGACCGCAATGTGCAGCAGTATATTTTGGTTGATAAAGACCATTGCTCAAGTCTAAACCCCATTTGAGATGTAAACCACAGACTTTACATTCGGAATCAGTTAATGCATCATGAAGTATTAGTGGCGTACCGTTGATATCGTCTTCTCCCGATCGAGGCATCTTTTCTATAAATGCAATGAAAGAATTAATCTAGATGGGAAGCATAAATCACGATCTGACTTTCTTGACCAGCTTTTATAAGAGTCGGAATTCCAGGGGATCGAATAGATGAGACTAATAACATATCTATTAAATTGGCTCATCACAATGATGATTTACATCATACTTCATTAAAGTTATAGTTCGAAATATTGATACTGTTTAAATACACAATTAATCTTCTCGATTGCAAGAATGAGGTATTGTAGAGGTAAGGAAGGGAAATGTCCAGTTAGTCCTCCTTCGTATACAGATACCAGAACAGGGATTAATTGAAATCTAATTGGTATTGCAATATTACCGTGGAAACGAAATGTTTACTCAGATCAATATACTACTAGTGATAATTATTCGCCTTCACCAGGCTTTTGCTCTCTAACTAGTAAAGAAGACGGTGCGGACCAAGATTGGATTACATATCTTCAAGAACCTGGTCTGACCGTCACAAAGTCCGGGGGTACACATATTATCATTATCTAACTAAGTTCATTTTGGAAAAGTGAGAGTAAAAGGTAGGACGACCAGAGGATGGTCTAGTGGTATGTGAAATCTGTTAAAAGCTATTAATTCGATTATACTACCTGTTGCAGCAGGATTATGTATTCTTGCTTTATTGGTACTAATTAAGATGAGGAATCTTTGTGTTAAGTTCTTTACATCTATTTCTTAGAGTTACCTCTGTCACCCCAGAAGCAGCTGCAACATCTAACTGAGTTCTATGCTCATCTCCCTGTATGCACGATAGATAGAGAACGGCTCCTGCTAATCCCATTGGATCTTTTCCTGCTGCGATTCCCATCGTTATTACGTTGTGCATATAGCTTATAGCGTGTCTTTTTGTTTTCTCGCTTACCTCCATTTTATTCGCAATTTTTGCAACACACTTTACCGGATCTACCATTGGAACCTTCAAATCCAGGTTCAAGACTATTAGCCTATATATTCTTGAGAGCTCCTTGTGTGACGAATTACTAAGAGATGCTATCTCTGCCAATGTTCTGGGAACTCCGGACTCTCTAGAGGCAATATATATAGACGCGGCTAGTGTAGCCGTTATTGTTCGTCCTTTAACCATTCCTTGTTGTTGTACCTTTCTATAGATATAAGCTGCCTTTTCTATTACATTATCAGGCAACCCCAGCTTTCCTCTTAGCATTTCGAGACTCTGAAATGCTCTTGCAAGATTCCTATCCGTTGGTGAACTGACTTGAATTCTATGATCCCATGTCCTTAGTCTTTGCATCATAGATCGCATTGAAACGTCAAGTCCTTTTCCACTAGCATCTTTATTTGGTCTTCCAATTACTGTGGAAAGACCTTTATCATGACGTGTTAATGTCATAGGCATGCCTACTCTACTTCGATCTTTCATTTGTTCATAATCAAAAGCACGCCACTCTCGAGTATTCTGTTGAAATGCCTTATCATTTGAATTAACCATACCACAATTGGTGCAGATTATTTCGCCAGACTCTGCGTCTGTGATTACCTCAGAAGCTTGACTGCATGTTTTACATACTAATTTGCTTGCCAACATAAGGTATATATACACATCACATGTATAATAGGCTTTAAAATGCCGCTAGAATTGTAATTTTTTCATTAGAATATTGATAGTTATTGAATGTAGGCATCCCATAGTCAATATACCATCTATATTTGATAATTAAGGCTAAATTAATAAAATTTGCAGCCCTGAAATACACTCCCAAACTGATTTTCAAGAGGTGCTTGGTGATCTTTCTTCATGGTTCAACAACTGGCTGGTACACCTTGACCACATAATTGGTCGGGTTCCATATATCAACGCTATTTATCAATTATAATTTTTTATGAGTGGTTATGGAGATATACTAGACAAGATGTTTAATCTTTCAAGAAGCGTCTAAATTGAAAGTCAAAGTCGGCGACTAATTTGAAAAAATTGCTTATTATAGGAGATTTTGTTGTAACGGATACATTAGCCTCCTCTTAGATTATATATCCTCAAATTCTGCAGCGTCACAAGAAGCTCCTTGCTATCATTCAGTATGAGACCGAAATAACTAAGATGTTCAGATGGAAGGCTGCGCATAAAGTATGTAGTATATTTACAGAGACTGGAGATAATATGTTGCACCGTGAAGGCAGATTATTGTTAGGAGTTTGTCAAGAAAGTGAATTTATGGAGTTTCATGCTTTGAATCCTCGTATAACTACAATCCTGAATCCTTATTTTTCAAAGTTGTGCGTAATTGTTCCCATTGAATGAGGTCAGATCGTGAATATTCCATATAATTCAATCTACCGTCCTAACTTCTAGAAGGATGCATAGAAATAATCTAGTTGCTCTATTAATACATCCTTGGTCTAATTCGAAAGGTCACTGAACGTTAAAAAGAGTACAATCCTCACCAACAAACCTATATGCCATTAAAGCAGCAGTATGTATATGATGAAGGAAATAAGTAGTTTTTTCAGATTTAAGAGGCAAGCAAAACACCTTCCCCGGTCAAGCTATTATTACTATCCATATCAGACGCACAATAATAGCTCCGAATAAGCCGTTTAATAAGAAACAAACTAGTGCGTTTAGAGCGTGTCTATGCTAAATGAATCTCACTGAGCGAAATACCATAATTGGAGAACAGAGATTGGTTAGTTCCTTTTCTTTAGTGTATTCATTAATATATTATGCATTCAATTAATGGCATTCAATTAATGATAGAGCTATATCTAAAATATACTACTTCTGAATAATGACTAAATCCAAGCAAGAGAAAACAGAATGAGATACTTCTACTTGACTTTCATTTCTCTCTTCTATTAAAGCGTCAATTGAGGACCATTCGTAGTTGTCTGATGTATTTAGCCGTCTTCGGGGGGGTTGACATTTGTTGAAACGGAAAGGGATGAGATTAGAAATTCATGAATGAATGAAGAAGCAAATAGTGTGAAGAGAATTCACTTAGAAAAGGAGAGTTTCTTGAGCAATCATCTAAGCAGCAAATGATGTGAAGTTATCCATTTCGCGAGAATTACTCACATTATAAGACAAAGATACCAGTGTAAAGTCTATGAAATGTCTTATAATGTTGTAGTGTATGCTACATAATACTTCAGTGTTAAGAAGAAAAGGGATTAGTCACAATTTGAAAAAAAGGATCGGATTGAGGATGCATAGTCTACCTTTTCTGCTCTTTTACGATTACTCATAAATACTTTATAAAATAAAGTCAAATGATGAGCTCGCATAATGATTCTAATTCTAATGTAACAAATTCATCATCCGATGCTGGTTTAACACAAGATTTTTCAACCGAATCAAATAGTTCTTCTACTATCTCTAAATTCAATATTCCTTCTTATACTAGAATTTTGGTACCTCATGATGGAAAAGAAACTTCAGATAAGGCACTTAATCACGCTATATACTTATCAAATCTCTCTGGAGCAGAAATTCTTATTTTATGTATAATACAAGATGTTGCAAAGTTCGAAGGGACTTCAGTTGATATATCTAGAATTAAAGTCACAGACAATCAAGATGATTTTAGATATGACATTCAAGGAGAATTAGTAAATGCAATGGAAGCAAAAATAAAGCAATGTACAGATGCAGGTAGCAAGAGTAAGATTTCCTATAGACTTAGAACAGGACATGTAGTTCATGAGATAGTAAATGCATGCCAAGAGACTGATTATGATTTAATTATTATGACATCAACACATCTTGATTCTTGGCTACATTCTATATTTAGTGAAACCAGAAAAATAATCAGTAATATACGAACCCCTGTCTTGATCATACATTAGTCAAGCCGTGACAAGATTTTCAGAATTCATTTGGATTACCCTGCAATTAAAGTGTCATCGTAAATGCTTGGTCATCACATCTCGCCGGCCCTCCCTTGAGTATTACTAAAACGGCAGTAAGGTTTAGATGACGAGAAGAGGTTCATTAATGATGGGATTAGGATATCAAGCTATTAAACCGATTCCATTATATTTTAAATAGTATATTTCTAAATAGTAGTTATATTATGATATTAACACCCCAAGAACTAATCTAATCTAAAGTATTAATCAGCTTGAACATAAAATATTTGAGGATTGGTAAGAATCATTTGTATTTATAATTTTTAGGCCAAGGGTATTCTCTGTGAGGATAAATTCTATCTCCATATGAAAGGTATGATCGATAACATCTCTACAAACTTCCTTGACTAGAAATGAATATTTGTATCCCATGTCATGCTTGATCAAGAGATTGTACTCATACATATTTTGGTCACTCCTATTAGGTGTCTTTGTGATCTGTAGCCAATTCACTACGACGTCCAGAAAAGATGAAATGGTAAATTCACCGCGCAGCATAAGACAAATATCTTTGAAATCTCTTGCTACATCTAGTGCTAGTGCAGATATTTGTAGTTCTGTGAGCTGATCAATAACTTTTATTATACAAGATTTTGGTAAGTAATACATCTTAGCTGCAGGAGCGTTAGTGTGCCAATTCAAATGATCCTTAATTATCTGATTGATTCTAGTGTTTAGACTGACCTGTCTGCCTTTGGACTCATTATACAATTGACTCATATTCTCGGAATTAATAGTAATTGTAACCGAATCACCAGGAGGTTCTGTTTCGTCATACAAGAAGGAATCCGTATCGGAAGTATTTCCATAACTCTCGCCAGAGTTAGAACTATGATCCAAGCCATGATG
>JBOGPP010000121.1:0-1781 GCA_050748485.1 Nitrososphaeraceae archaeon
CTATGGAAGAGTATCAACGCTTCCTAATGGCACAACGTTGAGAGAATTCACATTAGTAGCATCAGATCAATTAGTCAAAGAAGTATCTCCTGGCGTATCTTACAACGTATGGACATTTAATGGGACAGTTCCAGGTCCCACGATTAGGGCTACTGAAGGAGATATTGTAAGAATAAACTTCATTAATAACGGATCAATGCCTCACTCTCTTCATACCCATGGTATTCATCCTGCTGAAATGGATGGAGTTTTCGAAATGATCTCGCCAGGGGGGAGGTTCACATATGAATTTGTAGCAGAGCCATTCGGTGTTTTTCCTTACCATTGTCATATGACCCCGTTAGAAGAACATATTGCTCATGGCCTTTATGGGGTCTATATAGTTGATCCCAAAACACCTCGTCTTCCTGCGGACGAGATGGTCATGGTCATGAATGGATACGATACTGATTTTGATACTGAGAATAATTTTTACACTGTGAATGGAATACCATATTATTACATGCACCATCCAATACAGATTGAAAAGGATAAGCCAGTAAGAATATATCTAGTAAACATGCTAGAATTTGACCCACTTAACAATCTTCATCTACACGCAAACATGTTCAATTACTATCCAAGTGGAACAAGCCTACAACCTGACGAATTAACCGATATAGTTAGTTTAAATCAAGCTGAAAGGGGGATAATGGAGTTCAAATACAAATATCCAGGAAAATATATGTTTCATGCACATAAAGTAGAGTTTGCAGAGAAGGGTTGGATGGGTACATTTTTTATAAATGATAAGAATGCAACAGGGAATTCAAGTCCGACAGACAATAATTCCTTCTATGATACCATCAACAACTCCTTTGTTACTAGAGCGCCGGAAACTAGCGGAGGCAGAATGTAAATGTTAAGTTACATGAATAGAATTACTGGGAGGAGTTGCCAAGATTGTTAGGTGAAAACAAAAATACTACGGGTGGAAATCATCCTACGAAAAAGACCCCTCTGATTCTTGCATTCGTTCCCATCGTAGTACTAGCAGTGATGATTATATTCTTACTCAGTCCGTACGGGCAATCCCTCATAAATACAGGAATTCCATTACCTCAGGTTACTATTGAAAAGGTTGAATTTCATGAGAATCAAATATTGGCATCTATACGCAACACTGGTCCTTTGGAGATAATTGTATCTCAGGCAGATGTCAATGATCGAATTCAGTCCGCTGCAATAGAACCCAGCAGTATGATCCCGAGGCTTGCTGAAGCCAAAGTGATGATTCCGTTTCCTTGGATACCGGGTACACCATACGAAATTGGCATAACCACCTCTGACGGTACCAGGTTTAGCAAAAGTGTAGAGGCCGCTGCTCTGGCACCTAGTCCAGATGCAAATCAAGCACTACTCTTCACATCCTTGGGCGTATACGTTGGGGTGATTCCTGTAATGATAGGTCTTATGTGGTACCCGTATATTCGTAGAATAAGTATTGGTAAGTACAGCTTTTTCCTCAGTCTTACTGCAGGTCTACTTGTTTTTCTAGGGATCGATGCTCTGCTAGAAGTCAATGAAATTGTCAATCAGAATTTGGCCGCAGTTTTCAATGGTCAGGCGTTAAGTGTACTGGTAACGATTTCTTCATTTGTTGTCTTACTTTATGCTTCTGAACGACTAACCCAAAGAGCCATAGAAAAGGCTGTATTGAATAAGAATAATCATTCTTTAGCTTCATCTTCCTCTGCCGAAGAATTAGGAAAGTCGGAGAAATCATCTACGGAAAGGCAGGG
>JBOGPP010000122.1:0-8222 GCA_050748485.1 Nitrososphaeraceae archaeon
ACAATATGAGTTAGATCCTATTTTAGTTTCCAAGATTGATTTTTTGTACTAAGATCTCTACACTAAATGATTCATTAACATATTAAGCGACAATTGTATTACCCACAGAATATTGATATGTTGAGTAACATAATTGGGGATGAATCACCAAGTTTAAGCAATTGACAAATGGAGTATTGAATTGATCGATGTGGATGCACGAAGTATATAACACCCTATGAGCGCTCCATGCTCATCGATTATTATATCGTGGTTACCAAAGACTCTATATTTATGATAGTTATATGGAAACTTGTCGCATAAGGAATTTCGGAAAGGACACAAATAAGATCCTTCGAACGGCTTTTGATGCCACCATTGCTCCAATTCCACACATTCGTCAAAATGTTTATTTTCGTATAGAAAACCAGCGCAATCTGCTACAATACGTACGTGTTTGTCCTGTCTGATTTTGGCCCGCTCGGTCAATTCTCTTTCCATCGTATTAAATGGTTCCAAATTACCAGCCAATGCTCCAACATAGTGTGTCGATAACTTAATGAGTAACAGGTTTCCTTCTCTTATATTATTATCAAAGTCTACAATTCTTGACTTTAATGTGTTATTTAGAGTTCTGATGTCAGGGTTCATAACGCTCGCATATACACTGAGCTGTCCCCGTTTTAATCCCTCATTAATGTACTCTGCAACTAGTTTATCCCGCTCGTCCTCACTTTCGTATAAGAGTAGAATGTGTTCATTAATGGGAGGGTCATCGATAATGCGATAATGACTAGATATGGATAGCAAAGAATGACACGAACACAACGTTCTGATATCCTCCTTTGTGAAGTAAGTTAAGAGATCGGTGGCCTGATACGCACACACTACTATTAGTGGATAATCAATTTGAGGTGGAATTAGATACTCATATTCTAGAAATTCCCTTTTTATTCCCAGCCTAAAGAATAAGCAAGTACTTACAAATGCTCTTACCGCACTTTTTCTGCTCCCAGACAACTTCGTAACTAGCTCATCCCATGAATGCTGGATCCGCTTTCTATCTAGAGTTCCTCCTTTGCCAGGTTGAAACCATTGAGAGGAAGTTACTATTATTAAATCTCCTCTATTTTCTAGGTCATTTATTTCACCTGCACCGATATTCCATTCCTCTTGCATTCGTTTATAGATTATACTCCTATCCAAGCTTTCATCGATTATTAGAAGGATGGCTTCGTTGTTTTCTAAAGCGGGTTTCAGAAAGCGAAAGGCATCGTCGAGTTCTTCATCTAAGTTGGAATAAAACCCAATTAGACGACTTGCTTTTTCATTGGTTGAAGATATGAGAGTCAAGGTAGTGCTCTATAATTATTGCTTAGTCATTTGTACAGACATCTGTATTTATTGGTATAGTTTAAGGACAACAGTGTTATCAGTAGTATCACATGACATCTTTGCGTCCAATGCTACTTCCAGAACATATCGCGCGATTTGCCTGATGAAATAAGAATACTTGAAACCCATATCATGCTCAATAATGATCCTATCGTGATCCTCATAGGTTTCAAATCTATGCGGTATTCGCGATATTCTTAACCAAGTCTCGGTGAGATCGGATAAAGAAGTGAGGGTAAAACTACCTCGCAAAAAAAGGCTTATGTCTACGATATCATTTTTAGCTGTATCTCGTGCCAACTCATCTAGTTCTTCGTCTGCAAGCCGTTCAATTATTCTCATTAAGAATGGCTTTGGCATGTAGCATAGCTTAGCCTGAGAAGCTAAATTGTGCCACTCAAGATGTTCTTTAATAATTTGATTAACCAAAGTATTAAAACTGACCTGTTTAACCTCTGACTCTGCATGTAACTCTGCCAGCTTCTTAACGGGAATTCTAAATGTGACACAATTGGTGGATGCCTTAGATAAGCTAACAGTCACAAAGGATAGTTCTTGGTCGTTCTTCTTAGGCATTATGTATTATATGCAATAGAATTTCCAAGCGCAACCCAACACGTAATAATAGATATCTTTTGCAATGCTCTGATTGCTTTGCACTTTTATTATGGCAAAAGGGCGTAAAATATTTAAACTAATAAATTATCTTAGTAATCTGGGATAAGAGTTGCAACAGATTGAGAAAAAGAATAAGAGTATGGACAGTAGCAGTATTACTCTTAGATTTAGAAGCGACATTCTCGATAAGTTAAAGCATGAAGCAGCACAGAAAAGAATTAGTCTAAACACGTTGGCCTCTCAAGTGTTTTCCTCTCATGCGGAATATGACGCGTACGCCTCAACGTCAGGCATGGTCTCCATCCCCAAGTCCTTGCTAATAATAATGATGAATAAACTCGAAGAAAAAGAAGTAGAGAAGCTTTCTGAACATATAGGAAAGAACGAGATGAAAGATTTGACACTTCTATCACGAGGAGAACACAATTTAACCTCCTTTCTTCAGACCATCGAATCTTGGCTGAGAGTATCGGGGTTTCAATATTCTTATCACACGACAGATCATGACAGAAATCATCGACTTGTGATCCAGCATGAAATGGGAAGGAGGTGGTCGCTTTATTTTGAAAAGCTATTTCGATTCGTCTTTACTGAATTATCTCTACCAAACGATCCTGAATTTGAGGTAACAGATAACGTCATTGCTTTCAGAGTACGGGAATAACTGACTATTCGAAAAATGGAGGAATGCTATGCAAGCCTTGTTGACTATAGCGAAAAAATAGTCATTGATCTTGCTCAGCGGCCTGCGGTGTCAAAAAACGATATCACCATTACTATTGTCTAAATTGTAATAACCGCAAAGACCCACTAAACAAAAATGATAAAAATGACTAAAATCTTTTGTACTAACTAACAGTATACAAAAGCTGACGTTACTATTTAACTCAACAACGAAGAGTGAGAGCTAGCGTTAACCTTCTTCGCCCCGATCTATATCCTTGTATCATCATAATCAACGAAGTAACCGATCAGTGGTGATAGAAAAGGGCTAAATACATTAACTGGAACAGAATTAGTCAAATTTTCACTTGATTAAGCATAAGTTATACAGCTGATCTTGTTCTAACGGTCCTAACAGGTGAATCAAGGCTTACAATGTCTTGGAGGTGTATTCTTTTCGGCAATCTCATATATTCGCTTTATCTGAATCCAGTTCTCATAGATTCACCGAATAATTTAATAGAATGAATAACAACTGATGAGAATGAATTTTCGTATTACTCTGATACTAGAGATTAAATCAGTAATCAAAAAATTTCATCCTACCCTTTTCATCTTTGAACCGCATTTACCACATGCAATTTCCCTGTGCTCGTTTCCACATGACATACAATAGTATCTTACTGAAGTAGTACTATCCATGGATGAAGAAGGTGACTTAAATAATGATCTAATGAAACCCCTAATATCTCTCACATCGCCATCATTGAAAATGCCAAGTTTTTTCAGCATTGTCCTTGTCTTGTAAATATTGATTAAGATGAATGCTATTATTAGCATTATTAGATCAATAGGAAATTCAAATAAATATATAATAATAAAACCTATAGCCATAAAAACGGCTAGCCACTTCAACTGATACAAAAAAAGCTCTCGATTAGTTTTTGAGAAAAAGCTATTCATATCCCTGGCATATCATTCCTATCACGTTTATTGGCATTTAAATAATATATGCTTATATGTCATTCAGCTTATATGTCATTCAGCCTATTCAAACCATGGGCATATAGGTGGCAGCTATCACGATCAAACCGAATTACTCTTCGATAGAAAGGCCGAATCACATACAAGAGAATTAACACCTGATTTCAAGAAACTGCCTAGGGGCTGATGGTGTGTCTCAACTAATCCAAGTTCAACAGATATTTACGACGTACAAACCCGTTAAAATGAATGAAAAAAGAGAAGGGAGTTATAACGCTAGCCTTTCTATCTGTGACCAGTCTTGGTTTTAACTGCCGGCTTGGTAAGATGAAGTGCTGACTGCGTTTTCATCGCCTTGAATCTGTGAAGCACTATTTGAACAGAACACATTCAGTGGTAGTTTACCATTTCCACAAGCATTTGCTTGCGATAATGCTTGGTTATTTTCTTTCTTCTTTTTCTTTTCTGCAAAAGCGTCTTCTGTTGCTACGGCTGCAGAGGCAACGAGCATAACTGCTACTGCGGCTACTATTGCGAAAGTCATGTACGATTTCATATTGTTACTTCAGACAAAAATAAAGACTATAACTGGTCCGAATGTTCTGGCTACTATTAAAATCTTAGAAATCTTATCCATGGTTGAAAGTAACCTTATTGTGTAAGATTTATGGCAAGAATTGGGTCTATTTTGATTTGAATAGTGTAATATCATATTTCTTAGAACTAACATGGGGTCTATTGTCAAGTGTTAATGAATATAATATAAAACTCACTAAAAATTCTGAGAAAGCAAGCAAATAATGAACATCCATCACTGTGCACATACTCATGAAAGTGCTTTACTCCATGGTTTGACAATAGAAATTAATTTTCGGATATCTATCGCAGGCATAATGATAGTCAACGGCAATAAACTCTGTTGGTGTGTGTTAACTGGGGAGAGTGAATGCTATTTAGATTTATTCTGCATCTTGCACCATTTCTAAATCTTAAGTAAACTTTTACTATAAGAACTACATATTTGATTATCACCAAATACTTTGCTGAGAGGACTTGCGATATCAAAGAATAGCCTTGTCATGTTAATTGCTATTTCTGCTACAGCCATCGTCTTCTCCATGCTTGCATATCAATATTCTAATTCAATCTCTACCAAGGTCGTCGATATTGCCACACAAGAGATAAGATCAAATGCCATAATTCAAGCCCATGATCTGTCAGAAATACTCACAAATCGTATAGAATCCATCATACCTCTTCTACAAACATTGACTGACTCCCCTGCAGTTCAAAATAATGAATATCAAAGGGCTCGTCTGATAATTGATTTTAGGCAAAATTATACAAGCGGTCTAACTGACTTCTATATGTGGCTTGACAAAGATGGCAAGATAGTATGGATTAGCAATATTAACTCTACTGCATACCAGCAATACAAAGGCTTTGACTTAAGCTATAGACCATACTTCACAATGGCAAAGAATAGTAGCATGGAATATTATAGCAGCGCTATTGAGTCGAATGATAGAGTCCCTCGATTTTTCTTATCATATCCTATTTTGAGCAAACAGGGAGGAGAATACAGAAACGTTAATGCCACAGAGAAAGGATCATTTATGGGTGTAGTAGTCGCAGGAATAAGGACTGGCATATTAGGTGAACTATTAAAAAACCAGCTCCTTCCACAATTTAATAGTACTATTGGATTACTAGACAAAAATGGTTTGGTACTTTATGCAGATAACCAATCGTTTGTTGGCAAAAATATCTTTGGGAAGGAAATACAATCAGCACTTTCAACATTACTTTCTGCAAAGTCACGCGATCAGTTAAATGAAGCACTGAAAAATTCGGTTAATAGTGATGGCGGTGGCAGCAGTTCAATAGATGTAATTTCTAAACAAGGCACAATAAACACAATAGCATTCGCACCAGTACTACTAAATGGAACGAATTTTTTGACACTGTACGTTGCGGTCCCTCACAACCTTGCAGGTGAGGTAGCTTCTGCAATCAGCGAGCAAAAGTACCTCAGTATTCTGATTATTGTAATTATAGGATCGGTAGCGTCTATCATTGCTTACATCACTCTTACATGGAACAAAAGACTGCGGGCTATCGTAAACAGCAGAACAAGCGACCTGGACAAGGCAAACAAAGAGCTAACCTCAGCCTACGAACAACTAAAGATACATCATAAGACACAAAAGGAATTTATTGATATAGCCGCCCATGAACTGAGAACACCCCTCCAACCAATAATTGGTATTATGAATGTTCTTCGCTCCAGAGTAACAGATTATGAACAACAGAAGCTATTTGATATCGTGATTAGAAATGCGAAAAGATTGCAGAGGTTATCAGAAGATATTCTAGACGTTACAAGGATTGAAGGTCACACACTGGACATTAAAAAGGAAGTATTCGATATCAACAATGCTGTTACTTCCATATTACAAGAATATAGAAGTCAGACTGATCGAAACAACAATAAGAAGTATAACCAATTTCCAGAAATCTCATTTCAGCCAGAAAAAGCTAGTGTATATGTTCAAGCAGATAAAGGGAGAATAACTCAGGTGATTAATAATTTAGTCGATAATGCAATAAAATTTGCACCACAACAAAATGGAAAATTGGATATTGTTGTATCGTATAGTGACAGCGATAATAAGGAGAAATTTGATGGAAATGTGATAGTTAGCGTTAAGGATAATGGTACCGGTATAGATCCTGAAATAATGCCAAAATTATTTTCGAAATTTGCTACTAAATCCTTTTCGGGTACTGGTTTAGGATTGTATGTCTCAAAAAATATCATTGAAGCTCATGGTGGGAAGATATGGGCAGAAAATAACAACAATGGAAATGGTGCTACATTTTACTTTAGCTTACCAATATCAGGTCCTATCAATATAAGCTACAATGAGATGGGGGATAGAAATTACATATGAAAGTCTTCTGCTTCCTCTGATAAAATTTGAGAGATAATGGTGCCCGTTCGTTCGTTCTTAGGATTGTATAAGAGATCTTGCTAGCAAAAATATATTTCTCTTTCTTTCCTTGATTCGCCGTACGGAATATGGAAGCCACTGATTCCCATAAGGAATGTATTCGCATACTCTAAATCCTTGATTTACAAGACTTGCCTTCATTTTGTTGCTGATACCCTTTAAAAATTGAAACTCAAATTTCCCTTTGTTAGTACCAAATTTTCTTGATAGTTCAATTGCTTCATTTATAAGTCTTGGATCATGAGTTGCGATGGCAAATATGGTATCTTGTTTGTTATAACTATTGTATATCATATTCATCAGCTCTGAGAAATTGAAATTGATTTTTTCCATAGATCTAAATGCGATCCCTTCGTTTTCAGTATATGCTCCTTTCACTAATCTAATATTTGCATTTTGTTCCAATAAATGCAACAAGTCACTTGAGCTTCTCTTAAGATAGGCCTGTATAGCCACCCCGATTTCTTTATAGTCCCTGAAGAGTTCGAGGTAAATTGCTATAGTATCTTCTACAAATGGATATGATTCTATATCTAGCCACATGAATTTATCTAAGCTTTTGGCCTTCTTGGCAATCTGCCTAAGATTGAACAAACATGAATCAACACCGGTTCTCAAACCCACTTGTGTCGGTTTAATAGATATACATCCGTTAAGTGAATTACTTTTTAAAAGATCTAGTAACATAACATACTCCTTTACTGTCTGCTGAATTACTCTCTCATCTGTGGTATCTTCGCCAAGAAAATTGAGAATTGCAGATATCCCTTTGCCATTAGAAATTCTTGCCGATGATAAAGCATCTTTATAGGTATTGCCCGAGACCCAATTTCTGGCAATTCTGAACAAGAATCTTTCTAACAAAAGACTATGCGAATTCGGTGACTGGAGAGAAGCTTCCTTAGTATACCAGTTGTCGGTTTTAGTCACTTTGGCACATAATATTATATGTCAATCAGCTTATTAAGCATCAAGCAGTATAGATGCGAATTTGGATATACTTATGGATGAGACGGCGTTGCTTGGTAAATTAGCTATTAGCAAGCCGCAGGAGCTTGAAGTGAGGACTAGTTAGATATTGTGCAGTTTATCTAAAACCGTAATGATCCTTCAATTTTTTATACAAAATCATCTCCGTACACCCGTGGAAAGTCAGGAAATGCCTATCACTTTAATATTGCCGTCGACAACAGTTGTTGGAACAGCTTTTACACCATAGTCTTTCATTTTTATCTTTAGTTCTTCAGTCATATTATTGACATCGTAGACTATTTTCTGGCAGCCCTCACATTTTTCTATCTCTCTCATCTGTAATGTGCTTACACAAATGACAATTGAGTGATTTTTAGCTCCCTGTATACGGAATCACAGATACAAAGACCAAATCAAGAGAGTCTTCCTCTATCTGATGGAGAGGAGGAGTTATGGTAGTCACTCTTTCTCCTGCCATTCCTCCTGCTTCTCCTCCTCCGCCTACTAGACTCATATTTACAGATTGAGGGGATGACCAATCTGGGCTAATTAGATTTGTACTTCCAATTTGTAAATTGGATACAAATTCGAAAGGAT
>JBOGPP010000123.1:0-3082 GCA_050748485.1 Nitrososphaeraceae archaeon
CATAGAAGCCTAGGCCCAACTCTGATGATAAATTGTATACCTGCAGCATTAATAATCCCGTACCAGAAGCAATCAATGTTACAGCTGACACAGTAAGCACCAAGAATAATCTCTTAGCAATGCCAAGATCTGTTTGAATTATGTTATTCTGTCTACCAGAACTTATTAGAAGGCGATTAGAGAATATCCTTTTGAATAGAATCTGGCTAAAAACTATTCCAACTATCGTACATTGGGAAACTAATAAGGGTGCTTTAATCAAAGCATCAATATACGAGGTAATAGATTTTTCAGAACTACTTGCCGAAGGAGACATTGACATGGTTGTTTCGCTTCCACTATCTTGCTGAGAAAAAATTGATTGATCTGAGGCTTGAAAAAATATAATTGCCGAGATGATGATAATTAGCAGAATAAGTGAACGACTGACCTGAACCAAGATCTGTCACATCCTAATTATGTATAGAATATCTAATCTGTGGTATTTAGAGCATAAAAGAAAATGCAGATGGAGGGTGGCCATTCGTTCATGATACATGATGAAACTAGCGCTCTTTACGGCATTGAAGTTGCATTAGACGATCCTTTGAGTTCATTTATCATCTGTTGAAGTTCATAATTCGATATGAATTGTTCAGGGAATGATATGTCAGCTCTCGATTCGATACAGCCAAATCCTCCAGATTGTCCTATTCTAGTGATACCATCTGATACAGTCACAGTTGAATTGTCTTGGGCAGGTTCTGATTCTCCAGCAGGGGAACATGTAAAGGTATCACGAAATGCAGTACCATTTATATCTCCATATACTGTATAACTATATGTAGTTGGTACTGTTGGATAGAATATAGTTTCATAATGTCCTGGATCCCTAAAGGCCGGTTCCAGATCTAAAGTCATATTCTTTGCTCCTGCAGACACGTCTACCTTAAGAGTTAATCCTTCGACAGGCTTTGTTCCATTTGCTTGAGAATTCATTGGATCAGCTGGATCAGGCAACCACGCAGCGACCTCAACTCCTGATTTGTCGTCCACAAAAGCTGGTTCATTCATAGAACCTACTACAAAGAGATAGTCCTGATCGCCAATAGTATAGAGTCTCCTTTCATGTCCGGATGCAGATTGTAGTCCGATTGATGCAAGAATCAGTAGCATGCTAATACTGAGCACAGAAGTAGCAGCAAGATTTTTGTTATCCATGATTCATTTGTTGTGAAAGTTTGTATTTAAGATCATTGGTACATCTTTCGAATAAGGCTTAGCCAAGCCTAATAATTGAAACCATGATTAGAGAAAATTACATACATCTATCCATAGTACATCTTACGAATGTACCAATAATAATATATAGTACTTATTGAATTTGTGATCCACTATCGACATATCATTAGGAAGACGTAATGAATGATGAGATACCAGTTTGTTCTCCTGCATTGATAATGCCTTTTAGTGTGAGCCTATATATTTTTAGTTGTCAATAACGTAAACAAGCAATCTCTATTGTTATGATATTCCGATTAGCAACAATTAGCCCGCTGAGAATCTTGTTTGCCATGTTAACATATAATCTTGTTTGCCATGTTAACACTATTTGGACTAGGTGTTTTGAGGGTGGCTCCTAGACAATGAATCCATTATCACAAGACAAGATATCATTAATCAGACATAATCTTATTGCCAGCTCGGTTGATGTTAGAGATGAGATCTACAACTCTATTACAAAGAATCCTGGAATACGTTACAGAGAATTATTAAGACTGGTAGGGATCTCAAATGGCGTTCTAACTTATCATCTAGAAATGCTAGAGAAATCCGGCCAGATCCAAGTATCAAGAAATAGCAACAATAGGGTGACAAGGTACTTTGTTGCAAACATCTCAAAACAAGATTCTAATATTATAAGCTGCCTTAGAAGCAGAGTTACTAGAAACATAATGATTTTTGTGCTCCAGAATGAATCCTGTACATTTAATGAAATTGTAGACCATGTTGGGAAGGCTCCTTCCACCATTTCCTGGTACATTAGGAAGCTGAGAGAAGTGGGAATACTAAGAACTAAGTATGGAAATGACCCTCTACTCTATAGTATTACAGACACAATAATGGTTAATCGAGTTTTATTAGAGTACAAAGGAACTTTCACTGACCGGGTCATTGATAATTATACGGATATGATCGATAAGCTTTGAAGTCATAAAGCTATGTTATTGAATTTACATGGACAAAAAATATTATCCTATGCCCATGTAAAAAATCGAAGCATACCATTCTGGTCGTCCTTGCTGAATTCCTCATGGATGACTGTCTAGTTAATTGACAGACAGGCAGACTTGTTCATAAAAAAATTGGATAAATAATGAGCATTATTGATCGTCTGCTTTTTTCTGGCCTCCCAGGTTTTTAAGTACAGCTTTGCGTATTTATTTCACTTGCCGTTTTGACTTGCGCCCATAATTCATGAAGACATCATTCTTTACTAAACCTACAAGACTTTGAGATATCTGTAGGTTCTGTCATGATCATTTAGTTAATTGTCTACCGTAACTGCAAGTTAAACGCTTCCAAAAGATTTGGATGGATCTGAGTATGTACTACCGTCATAATATCCATAGGCGAGGCTTTATTTCTAATTAAATCGTTCAGTTGCGTGAGGCCACCTTCTAAATTACCAATAAAACCAGTTTCATTCCTAGGTACTATAGGCCTAAGTTCAGTGTTAAAAATTTCCAATGCCTTTGCAGCTAATGCTTGAGCACTTTGAAAATCAGTCATATTAATCAGTGAGTAGTCTTTAGACACTTTACTATCCATATTCATCATTGCAGAAGACATATTCATTGAAGTCATGTTGGTACTGCTATTATTGTTATCGCCACTAGTAGCCATACCACTCATTGGCATAGAAGAATTTTCTCCTATCATAACCATATTTGACATATCTGTCATATCAAAGTCCACCGCATAAGCTTTGCCATAGTTGATAAGTATACTATCCACAAGATCTGCGAAAGCTAAAGGTTTAATTCTGCTGCCTCTATCCACGTTGTCATCTATTTCTTCACCGCCATTACCACCCTCAAAT
>JBOGPP010000124.1:0-8299 GCA_050748485.1 Nitrososphaeraceae archaeon
AGAGAACTTTCATCGTGAGGTAGGCGACCTACATCATCTATCCCGACTATGCTTCAAGGTCGTCCTACCTTTTTCTGATAACATCTTAACAGTTTGAATATGATTAATTGGTACATAAAAGCAGGTGCTGTATTCTTATCTAGCAAAGTCCATGCCGTCCTACTTTTCTTTTATGATCTAGTTTCATTATCTTGACTTACCTGAATATGTAATCTAACGCATAGTTATCTCACGCCATTCCAAAACCGAGGGTATGTGTGTCGTGTATTCAAGATAACCATGTTCCGGTTTCCCTTTATACTTCATGACTTAATAGTAAATCACAACCGGATTGATTGACAGGTATGGGCGACCAGATCCTTCGTTTCTAAGACTTTAACCCTCTGGTCGTGCTACCGTTAAATTTTAATAAGAGACAACGATATTTCATAACACCTTTTATATCTAAATGCAAACCTAATGTGAGTTCCTAAATTTGCATGGTAAGCTAGTGACGGCCAGTCCTTCCTTTCAATTACTTTGGTCGCACTACCTTCATGATAAACCATTTTTATAGTATGTTGTGAATTAGGCGGCTGCAGTACACAAAAGTACTGTTCGATTCAGACAAGGATTTGACGGATAGTGCATAAGGTAGGCAACCAGGTTTCAGGTGATTCTTCTCTCCTGGTTGTTCTACCTTTCTTAAACTAAAAGTCTTTAATAGTTTGAATATCATAGATTGATACTTCAAACAGAAGGTAGGCGACCACGCGTATGACAATATCGCTCATTGGCCGTCTACCCTTTGTTACTAGTTAGAGAGCAACAAAGTCCTGAGCATCAAAGCGTTAAAATTTCACGCTGATGATTGGCCATTAAACTATTTCTACAACTATATCCCAGTAAGAATAATGCTTTATATTGTCTATAATCGATTTGTGTCATAATAATGAAATTCCTTTCGATTGGGGTTACGCTTATTGTAGCTGTCGTAATCATACTATTTGCAGCATCCACAATCGATACCGTCAGCACTTCTGTTCTTGCACAAAATACCTCTAATTCTTCGTCTTCATTGACAAAACTTACTAATGGAGGAAGTATAACGGTAAAACTTGAACCTTCCCCATTTCCAATTAAATCTAATGAACAGACTCAGTTGAAAGTATCATTTTTCAAACCAAATACTGAGGAGATACAACCACACATAGACTATGACTTGATCATTAGTGAAACCAGCATTAATAAGACAATATTTCAGGCTTCTAATCAAACGGGTCAAGCTGGAGCACCATTACATACTGCAGAAAGTATTGTAACTATACCTTTTATCTTTCCTACTAAAGGGGAATATACTATAAAAGTTCCTGTTTTTGGAATCCTTTTTAATCCAATAGCTCCTGAATCAGTAACAGAGACGACCCACGTTGAATAATATTAAATATTAAATTTTGAAATTTATACATTCCTAATAGGAACTAAATTTATTTTAATTATCTTTGTTCCTAGCGCGGCTCTCAGTATATCCTTATCGCTAGAAGTTGATCTGGTCTTTCAAACTCTGTTAGAATTTTGCAGTACTAAAAGGAGAAATATCAAATCCATCTATTTAGTGGGAGTGGCATGATCAATTCACCCACTCCGGCCGACTTAAGATAATGGCTGCTACTAGGTTAGTCTAGAGATAGGATGTAAACAGTATTGATAAGAATTCTAGAAATGGTCACTACAATCTGACCCAGGTAGAACTGGTCAATATTAATTATAGATAGGGGTAATATTTAACCTAAAGGAAAAGTATTTGGAAGTCAATTGTTTATGTGAATTCTAATTCTGAGAAACTCGTCTATTGAAAGTTTGTCAAATGGCTGGTTAGAAATAAAGATAAATAATGTCCGAATCTTCGTACTAGAATTACACTTATTTATTGTGTAATGAGAAATGTACCTTATTAACTGGTATATATTATATGTATCGATGATAACTAATGTCTGATAGGCGGCTACAAGAATTATGTGAAAGGATATACTCGACCAATCAGCATGTGCGCTTTGCGGGTGTAATCACTAAGATGGGTAGACTGGTAGCTGGAGGAATGAGACCTGATTTAGAATCTCTAGAGGATAAGGAGGATTCTTCAAAACTTTACGTTCAGTTTGCTTTAATGTCTGAAATGCGAAAGGATTTTGACGACATCTTCGGTAAAGCGATTTATAGTTTTACCGAAAGGGAGAAGATCAAACTCGCATCATTTCCTTTAGATGACAATCACATACTGAGAGTTTCAATCGAAAAGAAAGAAAAAGATCATGCTCAAATAATTCAAGGCATACTTGATATTATTGGAACACCTATTCTATCTTAAATTTAATCCCCTTTGATGAATCATAGTATAAACCAAATAACTACTAAAAAGCTCTATGGTTTCTGTGATATTAGGTACCTCTTCGATTTCTATGTCTCCCTTCAATATCCACAATGGTAAAAACATGCCTAAGATCATATTTTTACTGTGACAGACCTTACATCTCTTATTAGAAGGATCAAAATAGTATAGAAAAAGTAATGGCTTTCCTTAGCTTTATAGCCTTGCTGATACCTCTCCTTGAACTGATCGTTAATGTGTACAGCAGACTCAGCCATTTTCTGTATATTGTTCTTCAGTATGTTACATGGATAGTGATCTATAGTTGACCTATTCAGCGAAAAATCCCTCGTAATAATTACTAAAGATCACTAACCCATAAGCAACTCTCTTAAAAGTGCTACCTGGCTATATAATAATTATTAATCGCATATTCTAAGAATCCGTACTGACTGTTAATGCAGGTGTCCATTTTATTATTCACGGTCTATTCTCTATGATCTTATTAAGTAGGAGTAGAACATGAAAATGAAGGATGGATTCAATCATCATTATTCTCAATTCGCTTACTTACTCAATTGGGAGATTCTAATAAAAAGAGGCTATTTTATGTGTAACATATTTTATCTAGGCTGGAATTAGGGCTTTAAATAGACAAATCTCCTTATATAGGCAAAATGTTATATAGCATCTAGGGATTGGCACTTTCCAGTTCTCACAAGGATGATCGAAGGATGATTAAAGAGAGCACCGAGATTTTCTATGGAATTGATACTGTAATGAATACAGTATTACAGTTCTTGTACCAAACTAAAGGTAAGATCGATGCCTGTGTTGATTATACTCGACCTTCATTGGTAATTGACATTGCGATATTGAAGAGAGCATTTCTTGATGCTAAAAAGAGAGGTGTCAAACTGAGATATGTTACTGAAATTAATAAAGATAACATTTCATATTGCAAGCAAATGATGGCGATGGTTGACGAGCTTCGACATTTAGATGGAATTAAGGGGAACTTTTACATTAGTGAAACAGGATACCTTGCTCCTGCTACCTTCCATGAAGCTGGAGAGCCAGCAGCGCAGATCATTTACAGCAATGTCAAGGAATTAATCGAACATCAAAGGTACGTTTTTGAAACCTTACGGAGTAAAACCATCCCTGCAGAACAGAGGATACGAGAGATTGAAGAAGGAATTGTACGATATGAAACAGTAATAATAGATAACTCAGATGAGATTATAAGAGAGATCTATTCTCTCACAGCTGGCTCAAATCATCTTGATACCTGTCTGACCTCAGGTGGAATGCATTATAGCCACAAATACTTCTATGATATAAAGAAAAAACTATTGGATAGACAAAAGAGAGGGGAACATAAAGGTCTTAGATACATTACTAGTATAGATAACGAAAATTTAGAGCTGGTTAAGCTATATCTAGAACTTGGTATTAGAATCAAACATGTTAGCAATCTACCGCCAATGAGTTTTGGTGTTTCAGATAAGAAAATAGCAGTAACAATAGAGAAGATGGAAACAGGAAAAGTTGTTCAAAGCCTTCTACTAAGTAACGAATCCCAATACATAAAGCACTTTTCTTCTGTTTTTCAACGATTATGGGAAAATGGAATTGAAGCAGCAGACAGAATACGAGAGATTCAAGAAGGAACCGAAGCTGAATTTTATCAAGTTATCACTGACAACGAAAAAGCAAGTCAGATCCTTGTTGATATGACAAAATCTACAAAAAGAGAAGCCCTAATCTTTCTGCCTAACGATAAAGCTCTGGTTAGGATTGACAGGCTAGGTATAATTGATTACCTTGTAAAGGCATCGCAGAATGGGGCGAATGTAAAGATTATCTGTCAGTTATCTGAGGAGAATGCAGAGATCCAGAAAAAAATATCGGCCAACGCGCCAGATATCATAATACTCGATGGGAATAGCTCTCCCTACGGCATGTACATAATTGACCGTAAAAAGTTTCTTAGAGCTGAGCTCAAAAGACCCGGAGCTGAAAAATTCACGGACGCAATTGGTTTAGTAGTGTATTCTAATAGAAGAACCACTGTGGACTCCTTCGAATCAGTCTTCGAATTACTTTGGAATGAACGCATGCTGGTTGAAGAATTAAAGAAAGCAGATATAATGCAAAAGGAATTCATTAGTATAGCAGCTCATGAATTAAAAACACCAATTCAAGCTATTCTTGGTATGAGCAGTCTACTGAAATATTATCCAGAAAGAACAGATCAGTTGGCAGAAGTGATAAACAGAAACGCAGTCAGATTGCAAAGACTTTCTACCAATATTTTAGATGCAACGAGGATAGAGAGTCAAACGTTAAAACTAGCGAAGGAGCGATTCAACATTTGTGATTTAATACTCGCTATTATTGAGGACTACCAAGAGAGAATTAAAGAGGGGACTAACGATAAAGTTGAATTGATACATGGTGATAATCTAAACAATAATCCTGTTGTCGTAGGAGCAGACAAGGAAAGGATAATCCAAGTTATATCTAATCTCTTAAGTAACTCTATTCAATTTACAAATCAAGGCTATATCTTTCTTAATATAGTTGCTGATAATGATAGTAAGGAGGTTATCGTTACTGTGAGAGATACAGGCATGGGAATCAACCCCGAAGTCTTACCAAGACTATTTTCAAAGTTTGTTACGAGATCACAAAAGGGAACAGGCTTAGGACTTTTCATTTCAAAGAGTATAATCGAAGCTCATGGAGGCAGAATCTGGGCTGAAAGTAATGTCTTAGACGGACAAGGTACAATATTTTGTTTCGCGTTGCCTTTAGAAATAAAGGATAGTATTGAAAAAGGAAAAGGAAAACGAGTCATAGCTAATGGATAAAAAAATGAAAGGAAAAAGAATCATGGTAGTAGACGACGAATCTGACCTTACTTTGTTTTTTAGTATGTCTTTAGAATACCATGGATTCGAAGTTGAAACATTTAATGACCCCAAGAAAGCATTATCAAATTTCAAACCAGATTACTACGACTTGGTCGTTCTTGATATCAAAATGCCAGATATGGACGGCTTTGAATTATACAACGAAATACAAAAGATAGACAGTAAGGCTTATGTTTGTTTTCTCACGGCTAGTGAATTATATTATAAGGAGTTCAGAGAAAAAGAATATAATGCAATAGATAAAGACCTATTCATTCGCAAGCCAATTGGGAATGAGGAGCTAATAAAAGAGATAGACCGTCTAATTGAAAATAGGAAAAATGCGTGACAAACCTATAAGTACATTAGTTTTAGAGGGTAGACTTCGTACTAATCTTTGCTGAATGAAACTATAATGTTCAGCTAATTGTAGAATTAGAATGTTTATTCTTATTCATCATAAATGATTGTCATTTTCATTTTAATTTTCCTCGTCTCCTTCATTATTCTCATCGGCATTATCTTGTTCCGATAAATCCTGTTCTACAGTATCATCTTCGTTCTCACCATCGATGACGGGTGGAACAGTGGTTGTAGGAGGGCTAGAAGGAATTGCACCAGAAGAAGTATCGGCTTCTCCAGTAGGCACTATTCGATATAGACTTCCTTGTCCATCTGCCTCTCGATCAAATGTAAGAACATACAAGTTGCCATCAGGACCGGTTTCTATTTCGGTGATTCCTGTGAAACCTGTCCCAAATGTTACTGCTGACATTTCATCATCAGTGTCTGCAACTAGATCACTTAATAAGGGATCATTTTCCAAGTTTAAGCCATTTCTATCTGCATTCGGTTCAAAGTAAAAAAGAGTACCAGTTGTTATATCTCCTACAAAAATGCCATTTTCATAGCTGGGTCCGAATATTGTCGAATCAAAAAACTCAATATCAGAGATTCCTCGTGATTCTGCCCAACTAAAAACAGGGTCGGCATACTGTGCACCAGGCATATTCACTAAATTTGATTCGGATACGCCTGTGTTAGCTGCCATAGGACCCATAACTGCCTTCCATCCACTATTTAATCCTGGTTCAACCAGATTAATTTCATCAAAAACATCTTCGCCATTTTCTGCATCCCATAACTTTCCAGTTACAGGGTCAAAATCAATGCCGAAACTATTGCGAATACCATAGGCATAATATTTACTTAGAGGATCAGTTGGATCACTTGATAAGGGGTTGCCAGAAGCGGGAGATCCATCTGTGGGATTAACTCTGAGTATAACACCTGTATCATCAGCAGCTGGACCATTGATGATATTTTGAAGTTGTCCTTCTCTTTGCATTTCACCTACCATTACATAGAGCTGATTATCTGGACCGATCTTTAACTTTCCTCCTTGATGGTTAGTCCCTGGTCCCGCCGGAAGATCTAAAAGTAGTTGGGGATTGGTAAGAGAGGTACCGTCCCATGTATACCTATAAACTCTGTTTCTGACATCACCTTCGGTAGGTATTCCTTCTACTTGCGCTCCACTTTCCGTAACATAGAGAAAGACATTCCTGTCAGTAGTATTACCTGCAGTGTCATTATTATTAACATTCATTACCTCAACTCCTAAAAGTCCACGCTCATTATTACTTTCAATTCCTCCTAATTGGAGCACGGGTTCCGGTTGTATTTGACCATTTGAAATGAGTCTTATATTTCCTTCTTTCTCCAATAACAAGAAATTATTCGCATCTAGAAATGCAATACTAGTAGGTGACGATAATCCATCTAGAACTAATTCGGCTGTCAAACTAGGTTCACTAATTGATGGTTGTGCAAGAGCGGAAGCAGGTAGAGAGAAAATAATGTATACAGCTATTGCTATGAAGGATATGATGTAGGGTATTCCACCCAAACTCTTAATGTAAGTCATGTCAATATTCATACCTCATCAAGCTATCAGTAATAATTATAATAATCTTTCTGGTAGGAATTAACGTCTATATAGGCCAAAAAGATTGATAGCCTGATAACAAACTGGCGGACAGCCATATCATTTCAAGAAATGATGTCACAACTACTGTTGAAATCAAATGTCAAAGGATCTGTTGGTGAACCTACATTGGCCAACATATGGCCGATCTTTGCGCGCAAAAAGCAGAAGAGGATGAAAGACCAGACACTCCATTGATATCGGATTTTTTATGTTATTGAGGTCTGTCATCCGATAGACACTGCGATGGAAACCACATACAGGGTAAATAGTCCAGTGCAGAATGAATTTATATAAAACGGCAGTAATACTCAGGAGAGCATTGAATAGTCATACCGAAAAATGTACGATATGCGGACAAGATGCTGAATATCTTGAACATATGAGAGTCCAACATCAAATCAATGAGCCTTTTTCTATCGCATTGAGGAATTTACAACGTAGGATTCAGGATTTGGAGAAGGAGGTAGCCGCACGACATGGGCATTAGTCATTATAATTTCTTACACTCACAATTGGATGATATCGTGGAATACTTATTTGGGGTTTCTTTTTCTGAGCTCGCATCCAGTTTAAAACTACTGGAACGCGTTCGCCTATGTTGAACTAGGACTACGAAAATCAATAAAAAATTGCGCACACAATTACCAACTACAATCTAGGTTTCTTCATTAAAGGAATGACATAACAGATTGACCGGGATATCATTCAAGCAGATATCATCGGCGCGCATACCATGTTTTTGTATTGCATGATCCGCGCCATTTTTTAAGAATTCTTCCATTGTTTTGCCTTCTATGATAAAATCGCAATCTAGGCCAGATTCTCGACACGCTAAAACGTACATAACTATTACAATGGATGAATCAATCTTAAATCTTTTTGGAAGGAATTAGGTTATCCGTAGATAAATCATAACAAATAATGACATGATATTGACCATTATCATCAATTTTTTGCGCAATATCAAAATGCAACGATCAAAAATGTCTCTGACACCTGATCTTCATGTAATCAAAAAGATATGCTGTTTATTTTCTCTCTCTC
>JBOGPP010000125.1:0-1511 GCA_050748485.1 Nitrososphaeraceae archaeon
TGACCAGTCCATTCCTTTTCATGTATTAGATTATACCTTCTTTCGATTTCTATATGGATACACTTCCTCACAGAAGTGTAACCCATGTCGGTAAGCTAAATTGTCACCTATGTCTGGCAGTACAACATTTAGTTTCTTATAAATAAAAAGGTTAATTTCGGGCTTAGTTTTATGGTATTGAATTAGTAACACTTAGCCATACACAAAGTTCTTTAAGCTCTATCATGAATTTCTGCATATAAAGATAAAAAAACTTATGAGAAACTTCTCTTAGAAGTCGAAATATTCCTATAGCTGGCTCTAGCAATATCCTCTGAAATACCACACGTCTGGCAGCATCTTACGGTATTTTTCTTTTGGGTCATCTGAAATCCACCATTCTTCTGGGTCTACCATATTAATTGCAAAATGTGCATCCTTGCTTGCTGTAGGATATTTCTTTAGGAATGCTACCAGGTATTCTTTGTGTTTTGGGTGCTGGCATTGGTCAGCAGCAGCAGTCTTCATAATATCATATAGTTCTGCATGAACCTAATAACTAGTAAGATAACAGACTAAAAGAATTACTGTAATTATTATAAGTGGGAGATAGAACCTCTAACACCTAACTGCAAATTAATTGATATCTTCTCCTTCTACTGTTTTATGCGCATCATAGGGTTAATAAGGGAAATCATTCTTTTAACAAACATTTGGGATAACAATTATAAGAATAGCTCCTAGCACGTATATGCCTTAAATAAATCTTATTCCTTGACATTACTGACTTTCTATATTATTTATTAATGTCATTGGCATTGTTGGTCATAAAATATGCGATAATACGAATTTCAGTCTGTGATCAAGTATTAGTACGGTGACGACACTTTAATAGAGCAATCGCCCCTTAACGATTTTTTAACATTGTATAGCATATGCATATAGAGAAAGTAATGGACTTTGACGAAGTAGTAAAGAAAAGAAAGATGATAAGGGAATATCAACAAGATAGAAAGATCCCCATCACTATCATAGATAAATTACTTAAAAATGCACACAGATCACCTAGTGCTGGTCATACACAAGTACAAGAGTTTATTGCAGTAATTGACCCTATTACGAAAAGGAAGTTATGTGAAGCATCGCTAGGTCAACATCAAGTTAAAAATGCCTCAGTTCCCATTGTTGTATGTTCAAACACATTAGGATCTGTTAATAGATATGGAAAAAGAGGCACAGAATTCTATAGTGTTATCGATGGTGCATTCGCTTCAATGATTATTCTGTTGAGTGCAATCAACGAAGGCATAGGAGCCAGTTTTGTTGGAGCATTTGAAGATAATAAAGTTTCAAAAATTCTTGGATTACCCGTAGATGTTAAACCGATAGGCATAATTGCATTAGGATATCCAGCTGAAAAGCCAAAAAGATTTGAAAGAATAGAGTTGAATAAACTTGTCCATTATGAAAGATATGATAGGACAAAGCAGCTGGTAACATAATGATCCTCAATATAGAATCGAAGGCATATA
>JBOGPP010000126.1:0-3796 GCA_050748485.1 Nitrososphaeraceae archaeon
CGTTCAGAAATCCGTTAGATAATTCTGCATAAGCATGAGTACATATTCCATCTGTAGCATATAACTTTCCATTTATCTTGGCTATTAGCAACTTTTTATTGCCATCATCATAGTTAAAACCAATAAGGTCACTATCCTTAAGTGAATTAGCATCACACACCTTTGTCCATCCCATTTAATATTCCTACTAACCAAATTGGACTCGTACAGTTTCCGATTGAGTAATATTCTGATTCAATCGTTATCAATTGTTTGTATTGAAGCTACAGCGACTATGTCTTGGTAGAGGCTCGTTAGCCATACATTACTTGCCTCTGCTCTCTTATGCCTTCTCCTTCCTGCTGTATTTGCTGTTGGTCCCGTAATGATCTGATTATCTCTTCCATTTGTTTTCTTAGTCCGGCTCCTTCTTTTCTGAGTTGCTTTGAATCTAAATTCAACTTCTCATTCTCAGCAATTTTGCCTATTATTTCAATTAAAGATGCGGCTCCTTCAGGATCAGGCATTCCTGTTGTAGTAGGAATAAGAAGAGCAGCACACGGTATTTCGTTTGATAAACATGCAGAAAGTAATCCTCCTGAAATGCCACCTATGAATGCGTTTTCAAACTGTCTCTTTCGTATTCTTCTTTTTTGGTTGTTACTATTATTAGTGCTTTCTATTTCACGGAGTCTGGCCTTTTCTAGCATTTCACCCTGTTCTTTATCATCCGAGGACAGTATAATCGGTTGCCTACCAGAAGAAGGAATACCTCTAACAGGATATCCTTCTAGTACAATTACCTTCTTTATGTCATTGTTAACACACCATCTTGTTGCAGTGGACAAGACTGAATGTATTCCCTGAATCATTATAGGAGCTTCGCATTCAAGAACATAGATATCTCCTTCTTCATTCATGTAGATGCGGAATGGATGTCTTAACTTTCCGCCAATATAGATAACACCAGGAACGATGAACTCGGAGTCAATACAGGCTATTTGGTGCATGTTGAGCTTCTCAATAATATAGTTCGCACCTATCGATCCTATTAACCCCGGTCCAGAAAATCCAGCAATAAGTACTGCGTTATCTAATTTCATTCCGTCATTCCTATTGAATTTATGTGTATATCTAATTGAGGTTCTTCCGTCGATATTCGTAGTAATGGTACCGTTATGAGAGTCAGATTTTTCTGATTCTTCAGTTTCTATTATTTTTGCACTTTCATTTGTGGACATAATGTATATTACTTGTCTTTATTATTGATAATACTTTGGGATGGATTGCTCAATATCTTTTTCAGAATATATTTATGCTAAACTTACGTTGCATTAATATCTAATCTTGTTGGGCCTGTTGGTTCTGATTTATTATCTTTCTAATAATTACCGCAATTTGTTCTCTAGCTATATATGGATAGATATAAGCTGGAGACTGATGTTTGATGATTCTAACTCATTCTTCAAGACGAATCAGATCCAATTAAATGGCACAAGTAGATTAAAATAAAAAGAGTTTAAATGAATGGTTTCAATTTATTCACTTAATATATAAAGTTTGTCATTGGGATGAGCGTTTAGATGAGGACAATATTAAGTGCGCTTATTTCTGTTAGAATCATAATACTCCGCCGATTTTGAATGGATCTTATATTTGCAACATTGTCTTCATTATGCGTTTTATTCATGGAAGTGATCTGGTATCAAAATGCGGAGCATATGAAAGATTCCTAGAGTGGCCTGGACTTCGACTTCAACTTCAAGGACCAATTGACGCAATAACATTTACATCTTAACGATTCCTGTTATGTATGCAATCTGATTCTCATTGTGATTCTTTCCTATTTCCATTATTGTACTATTCAGCAATAATAAATAACTATGATCAACATAACCTTATAGAGATCACTGCACGAAAGTCTACATATGAAATACAACCTTCAATAGTTCTATGTTACCCTCTTAAAGATTTATTTTATCTTTAATATAGATTAATGTAGATAAGGTATATGAAAACAATTCTATAAAACCTTTGAATATAAATACTTCGACTGGCAGATAATCGAAAAGAAATTGCTGAATACAGACATCAAGAATCAGATCTAGAAAATATTGAATAGATACTTTGGCACTTTAATGCATAAACTTATTTATTCGTGTTGTGTATAAAACTCAGATAACCGATTAGCCGAAAAAGCAGGCTGATACATCAAATTGGCCACACATACAAGTAAAGGCTTGTATGTGCTTCAGAAATGATGTATGCTATCCTATGTAGTAGGTTATCTATCCCCTTAAAAAGGATGGAGAATATTGGTATAGGATGGTATGGGCAAAGCACAGGGCTACGACATAACCTATCAAAGTAGTCTTGAGGAAAACCACATGCCTTCGAATGCTAATCGGAATACCATTTATTTAAAAAAAATTTAAAAGTATACTTGTTAGTCTGTAATATGAAAAACAAGATCATTAAAATCATTTGTATCGTATTAGTTAGTTCCTCTATATATTAAACGAACTCCCAAAATAAACTGCAAACTGCAATTAGGTAATATGGTTTAAATTACTACCTTACGATATATTAGCTGGATCATTTATGATAGTAACTGTCGATAGTAAATGGCTTTTGTCCCATCTCGATGATCCCAATTTAATTATTATAGATGCGAGAGGATCCATCCCCTATAGTATTGGACATATTAGAAATGCATTATCACTTGCTGTTGAGCGTGTTATTTCAGTGGCTTCTAATGGAGCCAATTTAGTCATTGATGCACTAATAGCTGAAGAAGTTTTCAGTAGTCTTGGGATTGATGATAATAAGATCGTCGTGGTATACGGTGAACATATAAATCCATCAGCAGCTAGAATTGCCTGGACGTTGATGTATCATTGACATCCAAATGTAAAGCTCTTAGATGTTGGATTAGATCAGTGGCAGAAATATGGATTGCCAGTTACCAGACAGATTTCAAACCAAAATAAACAATTAAACAAAAATGTTCTCTTCAAATCAAAAATAAATTCCATGATAAGAGCTGATGCAGATATGATTAAGGCAAAACAACAACAAAATCATTCTAGTGCTGTGATTGTTGATGCTAGAAGACCTATAGAGCATATGCAAGCAAGGATCCCTGGTTCTATATTAGATAACTGGGAAGAAGGATTAGGTCCCAATGATGAAACAATGAAGAGCAAAGAAGAGTTAGAAATGGATTTTGAGGAGAAGCAGATTGGCAAAGATAGAGAAATTATATGCTATTGTCATTCTGGAGCCAGAGCGTCACATAAATATTTGCAATTTAGACTGGCTGGTTATAACAATGTAAAAGTATATGACGGTTCAATTATTGATTGGGCTCAGCGCCATAATCCCATAAGATAGCTAGGCTTCCATGATTATGCGTAAGAGCCTATACAAATAGAGTCACAAAGACACATCCAGTTTTCTCAGCGTACTCATCATTATTGAGATCGATGATTAGCACCCATCTTATCTATCTTTATCTGCACCTCTCCACCATACTTTGGCTTTACCGCTAACTGTGCAGGTGTATATATCAAATGTTCCTTTGTGAAGGCTGATAATTCATAGTCATCTGTCATGTACAAGGCATAAAATGGGCAGGCATCAACACATAATCCACAAAAGACGCATTTTCCATAATCGATTTGTGGCATGATGGCTTTCTTGTTATGCTTCCACTGTTCATCAACTTTGACCATTCCAATAGCCTCTGCTATACCCTCGCATGCAATGGCACATAACTGACATCCTGTACACTTATCGTGAAAAAGAATATGTCTAC
>JBOGPP010000127.1:0-79179 GCA_050748485.1 Nitrososphaeraceae archaeon
TATACGAAAAACCCCAAATTTGCCCTAACGGAACTTACATTGCATCTCTCTGGTCTCTCCAAGACAATGAAGAAACGGTTTGTAATCCGAACCGACCCTAGCATACGGATTTCGGAGGATTTGACAAGGTCAGCAGTTTTAAAGCTCGTTCCAAAGAATGTATCGCTCTCAGCAGCCTTCTGCGACGACGCTACCGGAGAAGTAATTTTGGAGGTAAGTAGTCCCGAAGCGATCACCCCTACATTGATTATCGAAATTGCATCTTCAACAGGTTGGCTAGCAAGAACTAGACTTTCTCCGCATATACCTTCTGCGAGTATCAAGACAATACACTCAACTTTAAAGGGTTCTGCGAGGGAGAGAAGCATCTTTTACCAGGAACTAGGACAGAGAATTTTTAGAACTCCGCTTATAGTAGGTGCCCCTAGTTATTTAGCTGGTATCAAGCGGAAGGGCAATCTGAACTCAGAGGAGCTTCAGGCCAATGTTATGTCGATTTCATCAGAAGCTCCTGCAAGATTTGACAAGACTTCTTTCGGCACTTCTGGCAAGTCCGAAGTCTTGGTTTTTTGTTTGGGGGGAGTTAAACAAGTCGGTAGGTCATGCTTTGTAGTAGTAACACCTGAAAGCAAGGTTATGTTGGATTGTGGAATAAACCCAGGTGAAGCGCTAGGGCTCGATGCATATCCTAGGATAGATTGGTTCCCTTTTACCTTAAATGATCTTGACGCAGTGGTTTTGAGTCATGCACATATTGATCACCAAGGATTCTTACCAGCACTTTTTAGGTACGGATATAGAGGACCTGTTTATTGTACTGAACCGACCTTGCCTCTTATGACGCTCCTGCAATTGGATTCGGTCAAGATTGCAAAGGCAAACGGCAGTTACCTTCCGTACGAGTCTCGGGACGTTTACGAAGTTATCAAGCACTGCGTAACTTTACCATATGGCAAGCCTACTGATATCTCGCCAGATATTACAATCACCCTTAACAATGCCGGTCACATTATGGGAAGTGCTACAGTGCATTTGAATATATCAGGAGCACACAATATATTGTATACTGGTGATTACAAATACGCCAGAACTCAATTACTTGATACTGCTCTTTCAGTTTACCCGAGAGTCGAAACCCTGATTACAGAGAGCACATATGGCAATACTTCTGATATTATGCCTGATCAAATCTCGGTGTATGACAATTTTACAAGGAGCATAAACCAAACACTACAACAAGGTGGCAAGGTTTTGATTCCTGTTCCTGCCGTAGGTAGAGCCCAAGAGATGATGTTGGTGTTGGATAAAGAAATGCGAGAGAGAAACTTGGTCGAATGCCCGATCTATATAGAAGGAATGATCTCAGAGGCTAGTGCCATTCATATGTCATATGCACACTATTTGGGATTTAATGTGAGAAAATCTGTTTCCTCAGGCGTTAATCCATTTCAGTCAGAGTATTTTACTCTCGTCAACGGTCCTGGAAAACGGGATGAAATTTTGGAAGATCGCAATCCTTCCATCATAATGGCTACATCGGGGATGCTCGAAGGTGGGCCATCCGTGGAATATTTTAAATCGATCGCGCCTGTGCGAGGAAATAAGATAATATTTGTTTCGTATCAGATAAATGGAACTTTGGGGAGGCGAGTAATTGATGGCATCATGAACGAAATTGGGATGATGGACAAGAACGGGAAAGTAAAGGTCGTTCCTGTAAATTGTGATACACAAAGAATAGATGGTTTTAGTGGTCATAGTGACTTTAACCAAATTATGAATTTTGTCTATCGCGTTAAGCCCAAGAGAGTAATAGTTAATCACGGCGAGAAATCAAAATCGGAGAATATAGCTAGTACGATCCATAATAGGTATCACTTGAGAACTTCTGTGCCTGATAACAGAGAAATAATCAAGCTACGTTAAGCCACCATTTCCACATACTTTTTAGCCATGTATGTATAATTAAACTGTTGAACTTACGTTGGCCATTCGATACAAATGTCTAAATTGTAATATTGTACTTACCGGAGAGGGGGCTTCCAGACATTATCTAGCTAATCCGTCGCATAAGCTGGAGAAGCTTCCTCCACCTATAAAACCTGTAAGAGGTAGCGAAACAAAAAGGTATTGAGCCTATTTGAATATGCCAGATATCTCTTAGGTTTTAATCCACTCGAGGTCCATTGAATAAGGAGAACATCGAGGCCATGCAGAATAGATATGGCGATATACAAATAAAATACCCTAAAGATAATATATTAAACATCCCATGAATACATATTGCAGTTTGAATTTATCTGCCAGCACGAATAAGTGTAATATCTGTTCAATGCACATGAGTTCTCTAGACAAGATATTTGACCACCTTGCCTCAGGACGTCATAGAAAGGAAAAAACTGGGCTCGAGGAAGGGCTAAAATTCAGTTGGAATAGCACGAGAACACAACATGAAATCCCTTCCCTACTTCGCAGCTGGATAATGGAGGTCAAAAAATGATTGTACTACTGCAAATAGCCCAAGATGAGTTGGATCGATATAATAATGAGTGAAAAAGAGAATAGTATTGTCAATACCCTCTCACTGATCTTGATGGCGATAAAAGAGCCTAGCTGGGCACCTATTAACGCTCCTAACGCTATTGACACAGCGAACACGTAATCTTGCTGGAAGAGAACTGAATGAGTTAAAATACCTGCAACAGACGTGATCAGTATTGATAATTGCGATGTAGCGACTGACTGCTGCATTGATAGTTTTTTTACGGCAAACAAGAGAGGAACAAAGATGATCCCTCCTCCTATTCCAAAAAGACTGGATATGAGACCAGCCACGGAAGATCCGCCGTACAGCAAGGTATTTGAAATTAGTCGCCCTCTGTTCTCTTGATTACGTCTATTCTCTTTTATTGGCTTCTGGACCAGTAGATATAAACTCGTTGATGTTAACAAGATGGCAAAATACAATTTAAATTCATCTGGATTTAGGTTGGAAGAAACCAATGCACCAATGACTGAAAACGGGACAGCAAAGGCTGCAATTTTTATTCCTATGCTATAATTAATTTTTTTCTTAATTGAATAAGACAGTGTCGATGAGGCTCCAGTTGACGCGACTGCTAACAAGCTAGTAGAGGCAACTTGTGATGGCAAAGAGCCGGTAAGAGTAAGAATAGGTGATATTATAATGCCTCCACCTAGTCCGAGCAATGATCCTACTATTCCTGCGGCTATTCCGATGACAAATGTCAAGAACAGATTTTCTAGCAAATTTTGTATTAATCGTTCTAATTCACTTCAGGAAAGCAATAAATGGTTTGGTGTGGAATAAAAAAATTTTACGTATATTAATTAGAGAACAGCTCTAGAATACAAATTGCGTATCATAATTGTTGGATTTGGAGTGGTAGGCCAAAGCTTTGTCAAGATACTCCTCTCTAAATCAGCTGAGCTCTATAGTACATTTGGTTTGAATCCAAGGGTAGTGGCGTGTGTCGATAGTAATGGTATGGCAATATCTCAAGACGGCTTGGATCTCGATAGACTCTTAGAAGCAAAACGTATGAATAAATCTGTGTCGACGTACGCGGATAAGACGATTTGCCTCAATACCAGTGATTTGATCGAAAATACAGATGCTGAAGTAATGATCGAAGCTACCCCAACGAATCTTGAGAATGGTGAGCCTGGGATATCTCATATTGTATCTGCAATGAAATCCAAGAAACACGTAATCACAGTGAATAAGGGGCCATTGGCCCTGGCTTTTGCTTCTTTGCTAGAGTTGTCAAATTATAACAACGTTAGACTCGCCTTCAGTGGAACCGTTGGAGGAGGAACCCCAATTCTGGAATTTGCGAAAAAATGCTTGAGAGGAGATCGGATACTATCTTTTAGAGGGATCCTCAATGGGACTACTAATTACATTCTTAGCAAGATGGGGGAGGAGGGATTCACTTTTCAAGAGGCGCTAGCTGACGCTAAACAGAAAGGATACGCTGAAGCGAGTCCTAAGTTAGATATTGAAGGATATGATGCCGCTGCAAAGCTTGTTATCATGGCTAATTGGATCATGTCAATGAAGGTTAGTATCGGAGATGTTCCTAGACGCGGTATTTCCGACGTGAATTTAAATATGATAAGGAATGCACACAACAGTGGGAAGGCAATTAGACTAATAGCCTACTGCGATACTGATGAGCTTAATGTGACGCCTTTAGAAATTCAACGCGATGATCCGATCTGCGTTACTGGAACTCTAAATGCCGTGACATTTTCATGTGAATATTCGGGAGAGAAAACGATTGTAGGGAGGGGTGCTGGCGGTTTAGAGACGGCCAGCGCAATCCTGAGAGATTTGATAGAAATTCGCGAATCAATTTCCAATCCCATTGATTAATGGATTAAAGGATAATCTGAAAAGAAATGATTCCTTCTCCATCTAGCCAATTTTTACACAAGCCTTCGAACTATGCATCACAAATGTCAAAAGAAATAATAGCCAGCGACTCGTGTTTGTTCCTTAATGTATAGCGGGGAGTTGGAGGTTCAAGCCAAACGGAAGACCCTTGCTATACTTCATGATGAAATTGGCACAATCTTGAACTCTGCGAGAGAATTATCTTTGTTAGGTAAAAGTATCACAAAGGGTCTGACTCATGAAATTCAACCCACTTTGGACAGAATGAGAATAGTTGAAGAGGAGGTGGATAATCTTAGGAGGCGTGTGACTAGAGAGGTTGCTGAAATTGGAAGTCTGATGGTGTATAGAGAGGATGTACTAAGGACAGCATATATTATGGACGATATAGCGGGTTACATAAGTGGTGTAGCCTTTAGGCTTGCAAACATGAAAGTAGACGTCATCATGATAGGAAGATTCGCGGACGACATTAACGAGTTGATCGGTATGGTGGTTGACGCTACATTCAAACTCAATGAAATGGCAAGAGCTCTGAGTATCAATCCTTCAAGTACTATTGAGCTCGCTCATGAAGTCCAAAGGTTAGAGAGATTGGTAGATGATAGACATAGGAGTCTGATAATAAAAGCAATGAACGAAATATCTGTAACCAAAGATTTGCTCCTATTAAAGGACGCGATAGAAGGGATAGAAGGTATGGCTGATAAGTGCCAGGAAGCGTCTGATTCTTTAACTATCCTAGCTTTGAGTATGTGATGGGTAAACCAGTTCTAGGACAGCTGATCGAAAATAGGATAATTATTTGGAGTATCGAAGGATCCCGTACTCTCTTTGGCAATGGTTATTATGGTAAACCAATTGGGATCTCGAAACCTAAAGGAACCGAATTTGATGTTCCCATAATTCTAGACCTAATTGAGGGTTGTTATCTTGTCGAAAGCGGGGAATTAATTATCCTTTCGAAATCCGCAAAAGCAATTTCATTCAGAAGAATTAAGACTTTGTGTAGAAAGCAGTATGACAATTTTGATGCAAAATACCTTGTGTTTAAAGTGTTAAAAGACAAGGGCTATATTGTTTCGCCCGGCATAAAGTTTGGCTGCGACTTTGCCGTGTACGAGCGAGGACCTGGCATAGATCATGCTCCATTTTTGATATCAGTATACGTTCCAGCTACAAACATTACTGCCACTTCGATAGTCCTTAGTGGAAGATTGGCCACTACGGTAAAAAAGCAGTTTATTCTTGCGTGTCCTAGGCTAAAGAAAAGACAAGTACATTTCATAGGTATAGACTGGTGGCGGGCATAAAAGTCAAGTTCTTGTAAAGTCAAATATTTGGATACCATTCAAGGATACACAACAGCAAAAAATCGAGACTATTGAATAATGTTTCCGATTCAGTTTATAGATATCCAACACAAATCGTTCGAATAAGTCACTATTATAAAGAATTGGTAGGTGATAACAAACTCCCTATTTAGCCAGCCTACTTTACTAGCGGTCAACAATATAGCAGATCTAACATGCAAAATTGGTTTAAATATGAGTTTCCAATCCCTACAGTTGTGACCAGTCCGGTGAACTCTTATTTGCCTTTTAAAGGTAAAACCGTTCTCATAACTGGAAGTGGAACAGGAATAGGCCAGGCAATAGCCACAAAGTTTGCTCAAAATGGTGCAAGCATTGTTATCATGGGACGAAGACAGAAACCATTAGACGAAACCAAAGAGATCTTATTAAAAACAATGTCGTCTGTTGGATCTTCTGCGAACGTAATTTCATTCCCAGGAGTTGACGTATCTGATGAGCAGTCTTTGATCAACATGTACAGCTTGATCAAAAGTTCTTCCAAGAGTTTGGATATAATAGTAAACAACGCTGGTGTGTCAGGCCCAGTTAAGGTGTTCACGAATGCAGATTATGAAGAATTCAAGGAATGTGTAGCGATACACCTAACAGGTACGTTCTTTACTTCAGTACATGGTCTTAACCTATTATCGAAGAATGGCAAGGTAATCACCATCAGTACCTTTTTCACCGAAGAAAGCAAATTTGAGCAGCGTCCATATAGATTCAGGACCCCGTATACCGCTGCGCAAGGAGCTAAAAATAGGCTTGCTGAAGCACTAGCATGGGAACTTACTGATCGTGGAATTAGATCTGTCGCGACTAATCCTGGCCCAGTACACTCAGACAGAATTTATAAAACTGTTTATCCCAAGGCAGCTGCTGAATTCTTAAGGATCGGTGGATTCAAGAACTTGAAGGCTAGTGTGATAGAACTTGTTCTGTCGAAGATTCTGCCATACTTGGGAGGTACAACGTCAGAGATCTCGTCTAGAGGAAGAGAAGTTGCTGAAGAAATAATCAAATCTCGAAGCGATATGAATTTTAACCAGGATGACCTAGAGCGCGACATTTCAGAACTTATCACGAAGTTATATCATATAGCTGAAAAAATTCAAGAGAATACTAAAAAAATGATCGTTGATGGCGAATTTCTAGCTCAAGAAGACGTAGCTGAAATGGTATTAACGTTGTCTTCAGAAACAACAAGCAGACTGTTAAACGGCCGGGTGGTACCGAATGATCGAGTATTCTACACAGTCAAACCAGCGATCTCTACTACGGTGCAGGAAATAGATTCGAATTCTAACATGGGAACTGTCCTAATAAGCACAAGCACCCAAGATTCTCTTGATCTGTCGAGAATTGAGGGCCTCTGCCACACGATGTTGAATAGAGGACTAAAGAAGGTAATAATAGTCTCTCCAGAAAAAATAGGCCGTTTGTCTGAATTCCCTCAATTTCAGGTGGATCTTTCAGATGAAACAAATTTACGTGACTCTTTGAACAGGATCAAGGGCGAATTCGGTTCTATCAGTGGATTGATCCATTTCACTGGACGACCTGATTATTCGAAATCGTTGCTCGAGCTCTCAAAGCAGAATTGGGAAATGCTGATCAACAGATTCATTCATGTTCCAGCATTAATAACAAAACATATGGCTATCACATTGGCACCTGAAGGCGCATTGGAAGAGCCATTCAGATTTAAGGAATCTTCAGGGAACGTGGTTATAGTTGGGCCAGACTGGCCAAAGGGTGATAAAATATCTGGACTAATCAAAGCTAGGGCCGAACTTTTTAGAGGCGCTTTGCGGCCATTCGTTGTTACCGCGAATCAAGAGCTGTCCGATGTCTTAGGTTCTAAGATTCGCCTGTATTTAGTTCTGCCAGGGAATTTTGAAAATGGGGAGGTAGACGAAGGACAGATAAGAGATTCCATTACGAGATTGATCTCGAGATCCGAGGCCCGACACCAAAACGAAACGATTTTTTGCCTAGGCAATTAGGCAGGGCATAGATGAAAAAAAGTTATAGATCTTAGAAAATTTTACGAGGATTGCATACGCAATAACCTCTTCTCTATTGAAACCTACCTGAGGTATTTATCAGCAAGTTGCCCAACTAATTTTCTGTCTCAGTTGATTGGTCTTGGTTTCCACTTGAAATTTCTTGGGTCGGAGCAGACTGCTCTGTGGCCCCATTTACTATCTCAGCTGTTGCGAACCGATTTCCAACTTGTGTCACTCTAATTTTTGCATTCTGACCAACTTTTCCGTCCTTAACAAATATAACAAATCCTTGGACTCGAGCAATTCCATCGCCCTTTCTACTTATTTCAGAAATCTGTACATCGTATTCCTTACCTGTCTCTACTGGTTTTGGTCCGAAACTATCGTTTCTTCTAAATCCGCCGTAACTCATTCCTTATTCCTTGCTAAAACACTTACTCTTACCCTATATAAATCGTGGTAGCTGCTAGATTTTAACTTCCAATCTTAATTGTCTCATTGCATGCAGATCTTACGGCTTCAATAGCCGATAATACGGCCAACGTACTTGTCCTAGGGTTTTCAGGGTGAGGCACGTTACTAGCGACTATTTCTAAACTGCCAAACTCCCCTTTCACATTTATTTCGTGTCGATTAACTTTTATGTTTGGATCGACGACTATCCTGACTCTGATTTTACTGATGTTACCCGCGGCTAGCGCTAACGAGGCGAAGACATTCACATTCGAGGGAAACAACTCGACGGCTCTTCGGACATCCCCTTCATATAATACTGTCCTATCAGTGAGTTCGTGTAAGCGAATATTTTCATAGATATCGAAATAGGGAGCTCCGGCTAACGATTGAGGACTCTTAGTTGTAGAAATCGTAAGCTGATCTAAATGGTTTCGGACTGATTTTATGGCATCTATACCAGCGATCGCTCCCGTCGGGATATGTATAACCCCAGTGTGTCTAACAGCCTCTGATTCGAGTTCTTTCATAAATATTTCATCGACCAATTCTCCTACACTGAAAATGATGAGATGCTTCCCGTCAGCTAAGATATGCCTAGCGTACTGACGGACGGCAATCCGACTAGCCGATTCTATTACAACGTCAGTACTGTTGTATGCTTCAGAGTGAAAAAGCAAATCTTGATCAGAAAAAGCTTTTGGTTTATCATTTTTCAAGGAGGACTTTGTAAATTCCAACCTGTCGAGGGACGAATCAAGAACAAAGCTCAACCTTGCTGATGAAAGAGATCTATTATCAATTGATCTGGCAATTTGGTATCCTATCGTACCGCAACCAATTATGCCGACCCTTTTCAAGAGTATTCTAAGAACAACTTGCTATAGAATAATTCGCCGCAGCACTCTAACGTCTAGGCCCTCTCTCAGGTTTCCTCTGACCAGGAGCCCTTCTCTTTTCAAACCGCTTACTATAATTATTTTTGTTACGTAACCTCGATATGGGACTATCTCTCTCTTTTCCCTGAATCTTTGGTGTCTGTCCTCTAACCTTCCCAGCCTTCGTTAACGATCCATGCGTAGGCATTTAATTGATATATATATACAGAATACACATATATATATTCTAGATCTACTAATTGTTTAAGTCGTGCAAAAATGTGGACTCTGTTTTATGTATGTCCTCAATAGTATTTTAGATTTTGACGATCGTGCTCCCTAGGGGGGAACAAAACCAGTTGTTCAAATCAAATTTATTCCATTTCCATGTGCTTAACCCGTTTGAAAGACATGAAGTTAGAAGCTGTTGATTTTTCCAGTAAGTACTGAAACATTATCTACTCTAATTCTACTTTGAGTGAAACCATGTCAATTTCGCACGTGTTTTCGTAAATTGAAGCTTAAAGGGGCAACTATTGCCCACTGATCGGAAGCAAGTTGCAAATCCATCCTAGATTGTACTGCTTTAAATTGTGTGGGTGTTCAATCTCCTTAAACTACAATAATGTTAGAAACCGAAAACTATGAGATAAAAATAGGACAGCTGAAAAAAGAGTTGAATGCGGTGATTCTAGCCCATAACTACCAGATCCCAGAAATCCAGGACATCGCGGATTTTGTTGGTGACTCGCTCGCCCTCTCTAGAGCAGCTGCCGATACGGATTCAGATCTCATCGTATTTTGTGGGGTCCATTTTATGGCTGAGACAGCAGCCATTTTGTGCCCTGAAAAAACAGTATTGATACCAGATCCTCAGGCAGGTTGTTCATTGGCTTCCACTATTAATACTGAGGAACTTGTCATGTGGAAATCAAAGCATCCAGAAGCTGTTGTTATAAGTTATGTTAACACATCAGCAGAGATCAAGGCATTGTCTGATTATTGCTGCACCTCATCTAATGCAGTAGAGATTACAAACTCCATTCCAACCAATAAGGAGATACTTTTTCTACCCGACATGTTCTTAGGGTCCTACGTCGCCAAGCAAACAGGTAGGAAGAATATGCATATTTGGCCCGGTGAATGTCACGTGCATGCAGGGATGACTCCTCACGATATTAACAGGTATCTTGATGCCAAATCCGACGCAGAACTTTTGATTCATCCTGAATGCGGCTGTACTACGTCGGCGCTTTATCATTATGGAGAAGGAGACATCAACAAATCCTGTCATGTGCTCTCTACTGAGGGAATGATCAAATATGCATCGTCATCACCTTCCAAGAAATTCATTGTAGCAACCGAAATCGGAATACTCCATAGGATGAAAAATCAGAACCCTGACAAGACCTTCATACCATTGAAAGAGGATGCTATATGCAAATACATGAAGATGATCACACTCGAGAAGGTGTACCACTCTCTAAGGAAAAAAGTTCATGTGGTAAGCGTTCCTGATAGAGTTAGATCAAAAGCAAGGCTAGCGATCGAAAGGATGCTTGCCGTGTGACTTGAAAAACTTTCTTTCCCAAACCGAGCTTAAGAATGGGCATTCTACCTAGATCATTTACAAACTATATCAGCCTATTTTTGCACTTGACAATCATACTAAAATCGACTGCTTTAGTAGAATGTGTCATTGAGCCTACTGATAGGAAATCTGGATTTAACTGAGCAAAATCTTGGAAGTTAGATTCATTGATACCTCCTGAAATTTCCACTTTTACATGGTTACTTAGGCCTAATTCACGTAGTTTAAACATAGCGTGCCTCGCATTCTCTACGGAAAAGTTGTCCAACATTACGATGTCTGCGCCGGCCAGGACGACAGAAATGAGTTCATCCTCTGACCGAACTTCACATTCGATTTCCCGTTTCTTTCCGACTTGTCTCCTTGCTTTGTTCACACAGTCACTGGCATCACCCACAATTTCGATATGATTATCCTTTATGAGTATCATGTCGTGCAGTCCCATACGATGTGGATAACCACCTCCAATCATTACGGCCTTCTTATCGAATATTCTCATCCCAGGAGAAGTTTTTCTCGTAGCAGTAATTTGGGTATCAACACCTAGCTTTTTTAAAAGCACACAGTATTTTCTGCTTTCAGTCGCCACCCCGCTCATGCGCATTAACATGTTTAGGGCAGTTCTCTCGGCTTTGAGTATCGCCCTTGCATCCCCCTTCACTGCGAGAACTTGTTCATTGGTGGTCACAACAGATCCATCTTCAACCAGTTTTTTAGTAGAACAGCCGCAAATTTCCAGTGCCATACAGGCTTCCTCAAGACCACAAATAACCACGCTTCCTGTGGTTTCCTTACACCACACCTCAGCTTCCGCATTGAAATCTCTCGGTACCAGTACTTCACTCGTGATATCACCGCTACCAAAGTCTTCTTCAAGGTACGAAGAAATGCGATTTTGTCGATACAGATACTCAAACAAGGACACAACGTTTTTCGGTCCTTTAGAAGAGGTCATGAAGCTTTTAATGCGTATTTGTGAGGGACGCGAAGATCCAATGTGGAAGCGACATGAGAATGGGAAGGATCAAAAATCAGTATCATCCCTGTCCAGTGGGGAGTGAGATCGGTAGAACTACAGACAGAGCAAACCTTTCCGATGGTCAACGCCTTACATTTCTTACAGGCGAGTTCTCTGGGCATTACTTACTGGAACCCCGCTTTTTCTCTTTTATTGGAACTGTGGACTGGGACTGTTGAGATTTAATGACATCCTGTTCAATCCACTCCAGAGCCCCTAAAAATGGCTGTCTACAAGTTATTCCTATCTTTCCCATAGCAGCCCCCTTGCCAAGACTAACTGCTGTTATCCTTCCTCTTAACCTAGATCCAATTTTGATAGACCTAGATGACTGATTTGCCAAGATTATGCCCTGCTTAACGTCACTTTTGAGAAAGTCGTCTGTTATCTGGGACAGATGAAGTAAGGCATCGGTAGGCCCTATTCTAACAAAGGCGCCAAAGTCGGTTATCTCAACTATCTCTCCTTCTACTATTTCCTGTAATCTTGGGTAGAAAGTTAAGGCCTTAAAACTTACTCTATGATATGTTGCTCCATCACCTGCCACGAGCTTACCTATGGGGTTCGTAGATGCCTCTATAATCATGATAACATATCCAAGCTCGGGACTGATCATACTTTCATATTTCTCTTTAAGGATTCCAATGGCGGTTTTGTTAAGAGATAGAGTCATTCGATCGGGGGGGATTCTTATAACGTCACTCATATGCACGATCGCAAACATGATATACAATTGATAGCGACGGAGCTTCAATTTATTAACCTTTGGATAACATTCCTTGTATGTGGACTCGGATATTTTGTGAATAGGGATCAAGTGGGTTCCTCGATTTGTGACGAAGTTTGTCATACTCGAGAGCTTTTCGTTTGGCAGAAGGTCGATAAGATTGTTGCTCTTTGGGAACGCTAGGCAGGTAACGGGCTCAAGGACAATGCGAAAATTGTTAACAATTTAAATATTGTGAACTTTAATCTACTCATAGCATATGACTAATGTGGATCAGGTTATGTCCTCCCTAAGGAAGATTATGGATCCAGAGTTACATAAGGATATTGTATCCATGGGTATGATTAAAGATTTAAGTATTAATGATAAAAAAGTATCATTTACTCTTGAGTTAACTACCCCTGCATGTCCATTCAATAGCGAAATTGAGGAGGAGGTGCGAAATTCCATGCTCAGCATAGGAGTTAATGATTTGGATCTGAGGGTTACTGCAAAAGTTATGGAAGGAAGAGCGATCTCCATGGACGAATTGCTTCCCAAGGTCAAGAATATATTTGCGGTAGCAAGCGGAAAGGGAGGAGTAGGAAAGACGACCGTAGCAGTAAATCTTGCTTTGGCGTTGGCCAAGACGGGCGCTAGTGTTGGCCTTTTGGACGCTGACATTTATGGTCCAAGCGTTCCTCTGATGTTAGGGTTAAGAGATCCACCGCCAATTATTAATAATAAGATACAACCTGTCGTTTCAAACGGCGTGAAGGTTATTTCTATGGGCTTCTTTTATGAACAATCTCAGCAGGCAGGGATCTACCGTGGACCCATAGTATCAGGAATTATAAAGCAATTCATAACTGACGTAGAATGGGGGGAATTGGATTACCTTTTAATAGATCTGCCACCAGGGACAGGCGACGCTCCACTCACGATGGCTCAAACACTTCCAATCACTGGTGTCTTGACAGTCACTACACCGCAGGATGTAGCAATGAATGTTGCTATCAAATCAATTGGAATGTTTAACAAACTCAACATTCCGATATTAGGAGTAGTCGAAAACATGAGTTATCTTGTCTGTCCACACTGTGGCGAAAACACTTACATTTTTGGAAAGGGAGGAGGACAGAAGATAAGCGAGAAGTTTAATGTACCTTTCTTGGGCGAAATTCCCCTGCATCCTCTTATCAGAGAAGGAAGCGACCTCGGGAGACCGGTGACGTTAGTTGAACCAGATTCCCTGGCTAGCTTAGCATTTGGAAAGATTTCAAGGCTGGTTGCAGGACGTATTAGCGTAATCGCTTCCACCGTTAAGGACAATGATATTGCGGAGAAGGCTTCAACCACACCTATGGAATGAGTCACGATGTGAAGCTTGTTCAAAAAGAGATTATTGATCTTCTGAAGAAACCTCTCGGTGATATAATCAGGTTCGATCAGGTTGAAAAGCCGAAAATAATTGAATTGCGGCGTGCAACACGTAAGCTGATCACTGTAGGAGATACAACCACAGCAAAGGTTATCGGTTTCAATGTCGTTCCCGATGTAAGTGTTGTTGATGGTTTGGAAAAGAGGTTTGTATCCACAACGAGCATTCCCGAACTGAAATCTATGCTCTCATCGCTCTCAGGTGTGAAACTAACCGAACTTTCCTGCAGAAATAAGCCGGGTTCAATATCCTTAGAAGTCATTTCAACGCTTATTAGTGCATTAGTAAGTCATGTACCAGTCTTGGTAAGGGTGATCGGTGAAGAGGACCTAGCAGCACTCCCATTAATTGCATACGCTCCAATAGACTCGAGAATTCTTTACGGACAACCTTCAGAGGGGATTGTGGTTGTGAGAGTCAGAAAGCGAATACAAGAGAGGGCTAAACATTTAATGAGGAGAATAGGGTTCAACCTTGAAGGGGTATGATGAAGTGGTGGCTGACTGAGATAATGGGTGATTGTACGCATGTTAACTTTTCCTGACCCCGAACCTTACACATCTCACCAATTGTGAAAACTTGTTGCTTCTGAAGTTGCCATATATATTATCTAAATTGATGGCACTCACAGTTACATTTTTCAACAATCACATCAAATGAACAATCATTACTCCCATTACACTGCTCTGCCATAGGCCATTCCCCCGGACAATCGGAGTGTCTCCCTTTCTTGCAAAAATATGTGACAAGCATCAACTAATCTATCTCGGCCCAGATATACTTGGTAGATACTTATAGTTATAAAAGGTCGATATTAAAGAGCTGAGGAGCGTAGATTGACCCCTCTCTTACCTTCCTCACCTTTGCAACTGATAGATAGTGCGGCCAAATTGTGACCATGATTGAACCTTCTGGGACTCCTTCAGGCACTGTAATGACTAAAATGTCTTCGTCAGAAACCCCCATTTCAGCCAATTTTAATTTACTCCTCTTGATCAGATCGTCAGGCATTCCGCTGCTATAAAGAAACACTTTGCCATTATACTGTAATTTGCCATCCATTGACCTCATAATAAGCCTTTTATCCTATATGCCTTTTTGATCCTAGGTTCATTATGACACATTCACTGTCGGAAATGTCCTATTCGTCGTTGGTCGGGCACTGCTCCGACGTAAGTAGTCGAAGTCTAGAGAGTGTCGATATGAAACTTCGACATGCAGCCTGTACATTCATAAATTTCATCGCCAACTTGGCCACTTACATTAAATCTTACAATCGTCGTGCACTTAGGACATCTGCCCTCCACAGTCCTAGTCTTACGTATTGGCTTATTCCTTGATTTTCTTCGACTACCCAATTTGTAAAAATAGGAACAAACCTATTTATAAATCTGGCCAAACAAAAATCCGGTCAGATTCACCAATCTAGTAATCTCCAACATCAGGCAATCTGATGCTTCTTTTTTCTCCGCAATGTAATGATACCTAAGATCAGAAATCCTATACCGATAGCCAAGATCAGATAATCCGCAGGGACCAAAAGAGACCAAGCCTCGTTAAGTGTTCCAGCATAAAAAAACAACCCTGATAAGAAGATCAGGGCAATGCCTGTGATTATCTCACCATTGACTTCCATTAAGATGAGTTAGTAAATGTCAGACTTATATACAAATCCTTCCCAAGAATAGTTGACGCTGTCATATCCGCAATAAAGTCGATATGAGTTGTACGCATTCACTCTTGGACTAATAGTTCACATATAGAGATAAGACACGACGCTCCTTGTGAACTCTTTTGTTGTGAGGGTACCTCCCAGATCTTTTGTCTTCTTATTTTCAACCAGCATCCGCACTATCGCCTCCTCTATTCGATCTCCTTCTAAGATGGCTTGTTTGTCATTATGCTTTGTTCCTAACCATTGAAGCATCAATCTGGTCGATAGCAAAATAGAAGTAGGGTTTGAGACATTCTTACCTTGGATGTCAAATGCAGCTCCGTGAACTGGTTCGAAAACCCCAAAATCGTTTCCGATATTTGCTGCCGGACCCATGCCCAGTCCCCCGACTATTTGTGCAGCCTCGTCTGATATGATATCTCCAAAAAGGTTTGACGTTACAATTACATCAAAATCCTGAGGATTCCGAATAAGATTCATCGCGCATGCATCGACGTACATCTCCTCAAACTTAATATCACGATTTAGTAATGCAACTTCTGAGCATATCCTCCTGGCCAATCCGTCACTTTCTTTCAATACATTTGCCTTATGAACCAAACTGACTTTTCTCTGCTTGTTTCTCAATCCAGCCAGTTTGAAGGCGTACTGAGATATCCTTTCGATAGCTTTTTTGCTGGTCCGCCTGAGGGAGATAACGGTTTCCTCATCTGACCAAAATTCCCATCCAAGATACAGGTCTTCAGTATTCTCCCTCACCACTACAAGATCGATATTGTTTTGCAGAGAATTTGTGTTAGGATAAGCCCTTACCGGTCTGATATTTGCATATAGATCGAAAAGACGTCGAATAACAAGTATAACATCAGCAGCGCTCTCGCCCACCGGTCCCTTCAGACAGGCGTCTGATTTACGGATGGCGGATAGTGTGAATTCAGGTAGTGCCTTATTGAACTTTATAAGTGCATCATCCCCTGCTTCTAAGTAAACCAAGGAAAACTTCACTGACGAATTGGCGCCTATCGCGTTTAAGATACATGTCGCCGATTCGATCAATTCTGGTCCTATTCCATCGCCTCTGAGCATGGCTATATTGTATCGAGTCGTTTCAAGGCACCTTTATTATGAGCTTATAAGCTCTGCATTCCAATCGCATCTGAGGCGTGCTGGAGCCCCTTGTTGAGCTATCCAAAGATTTATTTTTCAACTTCGCTGATCTGAACCATAGCGATTAGAGGGCTATACCGCTCCCCTGGGCAGTGCGGAGACTCCAGTACGTGCCAGTTGAACAATACCAAAATCCGATACTAGATTCCGAAATGCATCAATCTTGCTGGGAGTGCCCGTGATCTCAACCGTAAGTGTAAATTTGTCTATATCTAAGATTTTTCCTCGAAAAACGGAAGCGAGATTGGTGATTTCTGCCCTCGAGGTTGGATCTTGAGCATTCATCTTTATGAGAGCCAATTCCCTGTAAACAGTATTAGCTCTGTCCAATACCCGTACTTCGACTACATCTATGAGTTTTCCAAGTTGTTTCACAAGTTGGTCCAATGTCCGATCATCGCTTCTAGTGGTTATGGTCATTCTTGAAAGGTCAGTAGATTCGCTGTAACCCACAGTAATACTTTCTATGTTAAAATTCCTGGCCCTAAACAAGTTAGTGACTCTAAAGAGAACTCCAGGCTTGTCCTCAACTAGCGCAGATAAAATGTAAACATTGTCTGAAGACTTTCTTTCTGGAGTGGAATCGATTTGACTCAATTGTCAGGGAACCTCAAGAGCCGACAATCATATCCTTCAGGCCTGTTCCAGGTGCGACAAAGGGATAAACATCTTCCTCCGGGTCTATTGGAATGTCTATCACGGTGGCCACATTACTCTTTAGCGCCGATATAATTGCATTATCTAATTCCAAAATCGATTGTACTTTTATTCCCTGCGCACCGTATGCGTCGGCAATTTTAGCGTAATCAGGGCAGTTGTGAAGATGAACGCCTTCATACCTTCTATTATAGAATGTTCTCTGCCATTGTGCTACCATCCCGAGCATGTAGTTGTTCAGCAAGATGACTATGACCGGAAGATTTTCAAGTACAGAAACGGCCAGAGAATTTTCACTCATATTAAATGACCCGTCACCAGCAATATCTACGACAGGAACATTTTGCTTCGCTGCTTTGGCTCCAATTGCGGCCGGAAACCCAAAACCCATTGTCCCAAGGCCGGTGGAACTAAAGAAAGTTCCTGGAGATATGACATCAAAATGTAGCGACGTCCACATCTGACATTGTCCCACTTCTGTTGTGACGATAGCATCACTAGGAAGGACCTGTCTCAATTTCTTTAGTACCTTCCTGGCAGTAAGATCCCTCGGGTAATCCTTGATGCTTTCAGTATAATAATCTATAAGCTCCTTCCTTCTCTTCAACCAGGGATTTTCCGCACTTCGTTTAACCATCTTCTTATTCAAAAGCTTGATCAGCGTTTTCATAGATGACTTAACGTCTCCGACAATGGCGACATCAACAGATTTGTTCTTGCCAATCTCAGCGGGATCGATATCCATATGAATTATACTCATGCCCTTACCAAATTCATCAAATCTTCCGACCGATCTATCAGAGAATCTTGCTCCAATTGCTAAAATACAATCTGCTTCCAATATGATCTTGTTTGCTTCTGCATGCCCGTGCATTCCGATAGGTCCCATTGCCAAAGGGTGATTTTCAGGGAATGACCCCTTTCCCTTGAAGGTAGTTACAACCGGAGTCAATAATAATTCTGCAAGGACTTCCAATTCTGAAAAAGCCCCTGATAGGATTACACCACCGCCAGACATAATTATAGGGCGCTGGGCGGCCAACAAAAGTTCGGCAGCTTTTCCGATGGTCGAGAGATCGCACTCAATGGTTGGATTATACCCTCTCACCTTTATTAAATCAGGAAACTCTATATCCTGAGAGTCCTGCTGAACGTCCTTTGGGATGTCAATGAGTACCGGACCGGGCCTTCCGCTCTCAGCAATGTAAAATCCCTTCTTAACGGTTTCAGGTATCTCTGTAGCTTTTCTCGGCTGAAATGTATATTTAGTGCATGGGTTTGCTATCCCTATTATGTCAGTTTCTTGGAAGGCATCCTTTCCTATCATCTCCAAAGGAACTTGTCCAGTGACCGCAACCATAGGTGAAGAATCGGCGTAAGCAGTTGCAATACCAGTTATCAAATTTGTCGCTCCAGGTCCGGACGTTGCGAAACATACACCAGCCTTCCTTTTTATCCTGGCATATCCGTCTGCCATATGAGCCGCCGATTGTTCATGCCGGACAAGAATGTGCCGAATCTTTGCATCTACCAATGCGTCATAAATGGGAAGGTTTGCACCCCCCGGGAGACCAAAGACAAAATCAACTCCTTCTTTTTCCAGTGAACGCATCAGGGCCTCTGCCCCCTTCATCCTTGTCAAAGTAGAGCCAATCCTCCACAACACAACAAATTACACAGAACAAAACAATCTGTCTTCGCTATTTTCCTTCCATCATACAAGCATGGATTCCTCAACAACATATTTCAAATTATGTAGCTGACCAGAGGCCAGTTATAATTTATAAGTGTTATTCTAGTCCCAAAAAAGTTGAAAGTTTTTACTTTTGAAGTTTGCTTGTCATATTTGAACCCGAAGGCTCATGAACGAAAGTAGTATAGGATTTCGCTACGTCTAGGCCTTCATGAACAATTGATCTCACTGCTTTTATCATCGAGACTGGGGATTTTGATTGCCAAATATTTCTACCCATGTCTACCCCGGATGCCCCAGATGAAATTGCGTCATGTGCCAGCTTTAAGGCATCTTTTTCATCGAGCTTCTTACCTCCAGCAATAACTAACGGTACAGGACAAGACCTCACTACTGTGTCGAAGTCATCACAATAATATGTCTTTACAATATGGGCTCCGAACTCTGCGGCAATTCTACATGCTAACCCTAAATAGCGTGAGTCACGAGACATTTCTCTTCCAACTGCTGTAACTGCAAGAATTGGTATGCCGTATTTTTCCCCTTCGTCGACCAATCTAGCTAGATTCATTAAAGTTTGGTGCTCATATTTGCTTCCGATGAATACAGATACAGCGAGACAACTTGCGTTGAGCCTGATGGCATCTTCGATACTTGCGATTATTGCCTCCTTGGAAAGATCTTCTCCTACTATGCTGCTTCCTCCAGAGATTCTAAGGACTACCGGGACGCACGATTCTGGGCGAACACACGTTCTTAGAATGCCTCTGGTCAGCATAATCGAATCTGCGAAAGGCAACAGAGGGCCGATAACCTCTCTAGGTGCTTCTAACCCTTCTGTAGGGCCTAAAAAATAACCGTGATCTACTGCTAGCATAACACATCGGCCATCATCTTGACCCATAATTTGAGATAGCCTATTTTTCATTCCCCAATTCATAATTCTTCTGGCTTATACAGAGCGACTAATAGACCCTATTATTTCTTTTTCTCATTGACAATCACCACCTTCATAGCATTAAGTGCATCATGAGCACACCTAAACGCCGATTCCGAGTTTTCTAAGTTAAATTGATGTGTTATTAGGCTTCCAAAGTTCAAGCGTCTGTCGGCTAGAAGTTTTAGTGCTTGATTGGTTTCCACCTCAGTCGCCGCATACGAAGACAGGATCGAAATTTCATTGGCATAAAGAAACGAAAGATCAATATTTACAAAGGACGATCTTGCAGGTACACCAAAGAGAACGATTGATCCCCCCTTTCTTAACATTTTTAATGACTGAGTAAACGCCTTTTGGTTGCCTGTCGCAACAACAACAAGGTCTGCTCCTCTACCTGAAAGAACATCCTTGATGCTCCTTGTTTTCTCCTCGTCATTTATCGGATGCAAAACCTCAAATCCCATCCTTTTACCGAAATTCAACCTGAATTCATTAGGATCAATCAATATTACCCTTTTGACACCAGCATCCCTAGCCAACAAAGCATTCATTATACCTACTGGTCCAGCTCCCATGATTACGATATCATCGATACCCTTCAAGTCACATTTGGTGAGGGCCCTAATACAACAGGCCAGAGGTTCGATCAGTGACGCTTCTTCATCAGTCACAGATGTTGGAAGTTTTAGAACTCCTCCTCGTTGGATGTGCATAGATGACACGAGGAACTCTTCAGATAAACCACATGGTTCCAAGTTGTTTAACTGATACGAATCACACATAGTTTCGGCGTCATGCGAGCAATAGTAGCATGAATAACATGGAACATGATGATGGGTAAAGACTCGTTCCATTTCCTTGAAGCCGGTAACATTATTTCCCACCTTGGCTATCTCGCCGACTGGTTCATGACCCAATCTGGTCGAACCCATCCCATACGAAGTTGTGGTTTTCTCTAGGTCAGAACCACACAAGCCGCAAACTCTCATTCGTACGACAATTTCATCATCTTTTGGGTGTGGTGCGGGAACATCCTTTACAATTACTCCATTCGGAGATGCAACAAAAACTGCCTTCATGAAAGATCACAATTCTTGTTGCACATATGCATATTTTTAAAATTCGCCGTATTGTAAACTATTCTCAAACATTCCGTCCTGAATACTTTTTGGGCTTTCTGGTAAAGATGCTCTTACACCCTTCGCAACAGAAAAAGTATTCTTTGCCACGATAATTCAATGGGATTGCCAGCTCTTGTGGCAATTCTATCCCACACACAGGGTCCAGAGGCAAGAATTATAATAAAATAAGTTTGCTATTTATTCTTTCGTCACCTTATTCGCGAGCTCGATTGTATGAGGTCATAAGAAGTCATGACTTTTGCATTTTCCTTTAGCACAATCATAGCAAAAAGTTTAAGATAATTTACAATTCATTTCATATTGCGGAAATGGTGAATATAGATAGCTCTTAATGTCATTTCCTTCAATAGAAATAGTATGTGAAAAATGTGGGGGTAGGATCAATAGAATCATCAATGTGAAATCTCTCAAAGATGTATTAAGGCCATTTAGTGGAAGATGTAACACATGCGGCGTTAGTTTGAACCCGTCTGATTTTGAATTACATATGGAAAAAGCCTAAATCTATATGGGATTTTCATTGAGCAACAGAATGATCAGTTGCCCAGTTCCATCTTGAATGCCTTTGAATCCTGCAAAGCTAGAAGGATGGCATCTAACTTCTGCTCCGTTTCATTCCACTCGGTGAGGGGATCAGATTCCATCACAATTCCTGCGCCCGCTTGGGAATAGGCTTCGTTACCGCGCATGAAAAGCGAACGGAGTATAATTGCGAAATCACATGAGCCGTTCGAAGAAAAGTATCCTAATGCGCCTGCATAAGGACCTCTTCTCGAAGGCTCCAATCCGTTAATAATTTCCAATGCCCGCACCTTAGGTGCACCCGAGACTGTCCCCGCTGGAAAAAGAGCTTTAAAAGCATCAAACTGATCATAGGAATTTCGTAATGAGCCTGATACGTGAGTCACCATGTGCTGAACGTGACTAAACCGCCTGACTGCCATCAAGTCTTTGACAGTTACAGACCCATACTTGCTAACTCTACCAACGTCGTTTCTAGCCAAATCTACTAACATGGTATGCTCGGCAATTTCCTTCTTGTCATTGACGAGTTCTCTACTGAGCTTTTCGTTTATCTCTGGTTCGGAAACAACGGGCCTGGTACCAGCAATTGGATACGTCTCCAGATAGCCCTTTGACACACGCAATAGCATTTCCGGGCTGGACCCAATGATCTGAATTCCGCGACTCGTCTTTAAAAAAAACATATACGGAGATGGGTTGATCCTCCTTAAACTTTCATAAACGCATAGCGGATCGCCCTTAATACTAAACCGCAAATTTCGAGATAAAACGACTTGGAAAATATCCCCTCTATAGATAAAGTTCTTCGCCTTTTTGACCATATCCAAGTATTGATTCCTTGAGACATTATTGATAGGCAAAGAGAAATTAAATTGCTCCTTACCATCATCCTCGTCATGAACCTTAAGAAACTTAGTTACTTGATCTGAACGTGAGGATTTTCCTTGATAAAAGTAGTAGACCTTGTTTGCTGAGTGATCCACTATGATCCCGTCAGTATAAATTCCGAAATCAAGCGTTGGGAAGGTGTCTGAAAGGAATCTCTTCTTCTTAGTTTTCGTCCTCAGATTTTCCCAAGAATTGACGGCATCATACGAGACATATCCGACAGCCCCGCCAACGTACCGAAAGCGATGATCCTTTACACGTGGGAGAATACTCTTGATAGGTGACAAGAGGTCATCTGGTGCATCATAATGATTTGATTTATCGCCCTTATTCAAAATAACGCTATTATTTTCGATTATGACTGTAATTACTGGATCAAAGCCAATTACAGAGATTTCAGATAATTCTTTAGGACCTTGTAACGATTCTAACAGGAAAACGGTATCAAAATTCTTGTATATTCTCTTAAATATTTTGAATTGATCTGCACCTACGTCAATCCTGACAAAATGGAGATCCTTTTCCCTCTTTGGATGCAAAATTTGCTTTAAGTGGAATACGGACCATATTTATTTTCAATGGGGTTAAAATTAACATGTTCGAAGTGGATCAACTGATTTTCAGAAGAAAACAATTTTGGCATATGATACGAGTGGGCCCTTGCTCTTGATTTGAATTCAATGCCCATCTTAACTGAGCCGACATGGATTGAATTCTGCGCGCGGTACTTTAACCTTCATATCAATTTGCTATTTCTTTTTATTCCTTTTTCTGGCACCCTTTCCTGCGTTCTTTGAGAGAGGGATAGTATGGCTTTGCAAATTTTCAAGATCGCCTAATCCATGGGTATACCTCTCCCAATAGTTTGATTGACCAAAGAGTTCATCCAACTGTGCAGATGCACTGAATGATATTTTATTTAGCGTAAGATGTAGCGTTTCATGACTTAACAGAGAACTAGCTATCTCAGCAATCCGACCATCCGAATTGAACTCCTTCCACGATCTGTAATTGCCAATAAACGCCCGTGATCTCCCGTAATAAGAAACAAACATTAGTCCCCTTCTTCCAGATAGACCTTTCAATTTAAGATCCAGAACCATTTCATCTAGCACGAGCATAATATCTCAACATCAATTCATAGATTAATGTATCTTGAGAAAAATTGGAAACTGTAAATGTGCTTCATGAAAATCCTGAGTCGTTAAGCAAACTATTGAAATGAATTGTAAAGATGTTAAAGCGTAAAGCTAATTTGCCAAGGCTTTTTTCGCATTTTTTTTACAATGAGATTCAAGAAAATTCACAATTGGAATGATAATCTTGATATCTAGAATGTTCTACCCTATATCATCACGAAGTAGGTTGACAATTTCAGTTATTCGCAACAAGAATTCTATTTTGAAAGGGTGTCACGGGCTAACTTCAAGTAAATTCGTTTTGTCTGCAGTAGAAGCGGCCATTGCACGGGTCGAACCGGCGAAATTGATTTCAAAGGCCGTTAAGAGGAAACAAGGCAGACTGATAGTATCTAGTATTAAACATGAGAAAATGACATTTGATCTAACCAAGTATGATAAGATCTATATAGTCGGCGCAGGAAAGGCGTCCGTGCCTATGGCACTGGGGTTGGTAGAGACCCTACAACTAGGCAGCGCTAAGTCCTTGAAAGTTTCGGGTTCGATAATCACTCCGTACGGGACTTCAAAAAAGATCCCTGATATTGATGTTATTGAGGCTGGGCATCCCTTGCCTGATCTAAACGGGATTAAGGGTACCAAAAAAATTGTGAATATTCTTCGGCGGGTTAAGCCTTCGGACCTAATTTTTGTATTATTATCAGGAGGTGGATCTGCACTTTTGTCTCTTCCCATTAGAGGAATCACATTGGACGATAAGAGACATATTACACAATCATTGTTAGCGTCAGGAGCTTCAATTCAAGATTTGAATGTAGTACGAATGCACCTATCACAGGTAAAGGGTGGAAAGTTGATCCGATTTTCTCCACCATCAACTACCTTTTTGACTCTTATAATATCCGACGTAATCGGTGATGAAATTCAGACGATTGCATCGGGTCCCACATATCCTAATCATTCTTCATTTATCGATGCAAAGAGAATATTGTCAAAATATGATATTTGGGATGTTGATAACTTACACATGAAAAGAATCCGTAAGGTTATAGAGAATGGAATCATGCTCGAGACAAATGATCGGCCGGGAAAAACTCCCGAATGTCACAGAAATACGGAATACGCTATAATTGGCAATAACGCGACGGCTTGTGTTGCAGCTTCCCAATATTTTAAGTCTAAAAAAATAGATACATTAGTACTCGGTTCTCACTTTGACGGCGATGCTGCTAAACACGGAAAATGGCTCTCAATGCTGGCGAATGGAATGAGATCGTTGTCTTTCCCATTTGCAATTGTCCTTGGAGGAGAAACAACGGTCAGGCTAAATAAGGAAGGTAACAACGGAATCGGTGGTCGGAATCAGGAAGCGGCTCTACATGCTTTATTATCGCTTGAAATTTCACCTGACCAGGATGTCTCTATTTGTTGCATAGGGACGGATGGGATAGATGGAAATTCAACGGCAGCTGGAGCACTGGTTACCACAACAATGGTGATTCACAATAAGCCCAATATAATGGAAGATTTGAGAAGCCATGTAGAAAATCATGATAGCAGTACGGCATTCAAGATGTTGGGTTCCCAAATAATAACCGGGAAGACTCTGACCAATGTGAATGATTTGAATGTGATATGTAGGTTAACAAATGGAAACAGTGACTAGAGACAGTCATCGCTTAACGAATTGATTTTCAATTGATATATTTTGTGTATCTGAGATTATTAGTTTCTCGCCCCCCGTTGTTATCAGAATCAGTGAGCCATTTGGGTCAATATTGCTGGCCAATCCGTCCAACTGGACGCCATTCAATAGTACTTTGACCTTTTTCCCCATCATGGGACATCGAAATTTCCAACGGCTCATGACCAATCCCCATTTCTCGGCCTTTATTTCACTATAGTAGTGATTGAAAAGAATAAGGACAGAGGCTAGGAAGGGCTCTAACTTAATCGACGATTGTTTGGTATGATCGATCAATGAGGTGGATCCTTTTAGCCCTTTCGGCCTTGAATTCAAATTTATTCCTGCTCCCACAACACAGTATTCTAAGTCCATGCCTCGAACAGCAGAGCTTATTAGAATACCGGCTACTTTTTTTGTCTTTATTAGAATATCATTAGGCCACTTAATGTATCCCTCTATGTGGAAATTTCTTACAATGGTTTCACACACTGCTAATGACATCGCATAAGACAGAAATATACCGGAACTAGCCTTCATATCCTGCTTCGCTATGACGGAGAACCACAATCCTCCGAGTGGAGATAGCCATTTCTTACCTCTCCTACCGCGTCCAAATAATTGAGAATCTGAAACTATCACTGTCCCATGTGAACAAGGGTCAGTTTCAGCAACCAAGATCGCATAATCCTGAGTTGACGATATTGCTGTATAACTTTTGATCTCTCTCCCAAAAACGCAACCACTAAGGGCGGCCCTTAATTGAGCTAGGTCCAAGGTCATAAATGTTTACACTTGTAAGTTTGGTGATATAGCGATCACTATTTTATATTTGTGAAAGGTAGTATTAAGACTGAATGGCTTGGTGACAACAAAAAAGAGATGGAACTTAGGAATCCATTGTTTGCTTGGTCTAAAGTATTAAGATTAAGGTTTGTATTATCATCGATCATCGCGGTTCTTCTAGGAGTATCGATAGTTTACTATGAGTCTACTCTGGTCAACTTTTCGTACACTATACTCATCCTCACTGGCGTACTGTTTTTACATCTCAGCATAGACCTGCTGAATGATTACTGGGACTATGTGAAAGGGATAGATAAAATCACAAGACGAACGAAATATAGTGGGGGTACAGGAGTATTGCCCAGTGGTCTTCTTAAGGCGAAACATGTTTACGTCGTTGGCTTGGTGTTCCTTGTTTTGGGATCTTTAATAGGGATTTATTTCATAATCGTGAGAGGGCCGATAGTTGGACTAGTTCTAGGAGTAGCAGTTTTCTCAGTTTACACTTATTCAAATAAACTTGTTTACCATGGACTAGGGGAAATTTTTGTTGCCGTCAAAGGTGCTCTTATCGTTTTCGGCACATACTTCGTTCTAACAAATTCACTTGAAACTATCCCCCTCTATAACGGGATAATAGTTGGAATATTGTCAAGTTGTGTCTTGTTTGTAACGTCATTCCCAGACTTTGATGCAGACAAGTCAAAAGGAAGAAAAACGATTGTTATTAGCCTTGGCAAAGAGCGGGCGCTAAAGTTGTATCCTTTTCTTCTTATATCTCCGTACATCCTAATTGTATTGGGGATACTGTTTAATCAGATTGTAAGCTATTCGGTGATCTGCTTTGTTTCCACGCCATATTTACTCAAAGCGATAAGAGCGATAAAGAAAGCATCTCCTGAAGATTTGTTAATCGCTATGCGATCGACTCTGGTTCTTGCTCGAATTACCGGGACGATGCTGATCATTAGCTATCTGTTGGCTGCTCATCTGCCCTTGACAAACTTGTGATAGAAATAGGCAATGACTGCACCATAGTAGGTCTAAATGATAGGGGGCCTCGCGAAGATATTTCTGGGGTTGGTGTGATACTCTACTGCCAACATGGGGTCTTTCTGCCTCCCAGTTAGGATCCCGACTGTGATATCATCCTCCTTTATCACTTCTTGCTCCCTTAATACTTTGATGCCGGCAGGGACGGCGCCAGATGCCATTTCACAGTCAAATCCGTTCAATCCTACGACTGCCATCCCATGACTCATCTCCTTATCATCGACTTGGACTACTAGCCCATCTGTGAATTTTATCGCTCGAAGCGCTTTTGCAATATTGGGAGGTTTTCCAATTTGTATCGCGGTAGCTCTAGTCTTGGGGTATATAGCCTTACTGTCCTTGTGGTCATAGTATCTGTTCAATAGATCAACGTCGAAATTTCCATCGTTCCAGACAAGCTTTTGGCCTTCAAATCTGCCATTCACTAGTTCATAGAAGGTATTTGCACCGCTTGAGTTTACGACAATCAACCTGGGCACCTTCTTTATCCATCCCCAATCATATAACTCCATCAAGCATTTTCCACAACTAGCAGTATTTCCAAGTGCTCCACCAGGATATACAAGCCAATCCGGGGGATTCCAGTCTAGGTTCTCCAGGATCCTATATACTATTGTCTTTTGGCCTTCTAGCCTAAACGGATTCACAGAATTTACCGTATATCCATTCTTGAGATTCACTTTTGCCAACGATTGATTAAGAGCATCATCAAAATTTCCATCTACTTGAATCACTTGGGCACCAAATTGGAATGCCTGTCCTAGTTTTCCAGCAGCAATTTCTCCTTTTGGGATATAGACTTCGCATCTCATATTTTCGTTGGCCGCGTACATTGCGGCTGATGCGGAAGTATTTCCAGTGGATGCACAAATAATTTTGCTCACACCGGTAGCTTTCGCATGCGTTATTGCAGTTGACATACCATTGTCCTTAAAAGATCCGCTTGGGTTGTAGCCTTCTGGCTGCAATAGAAGACAATTCTGATCCAAACCAACGTATTCCGCAACTCTGCTCATCCTGTAGGGTTTTGAAAGTCTCCCTTCTGCTCCATCGAGTGATACAAGTATTTTTGCGCACTCATCTAAGTCTTCTATATCAATTCCAAGAAAGTTAATAAGATCGCGAAAACGCCATACCCCACTTTCATTGTATATGTTTCCACCGTGATTTCTTCGTGAATAAAATTTTTCTCTTAATTCCTTTTTCGGTTTGTCAAGGTATGTAACATCTAACAAAGAATTGCAGGAACATGAATAGGCTTCGCTCATGATATCGAAAGATTTTCCACACTTTGGATTAATGCACCTCTTTATCGCCTTCTCTTTCATGAATTTGAAACCGTCTACAGTTCATATAAATTGTTTATTTTCTGAATAAATCTTAAGGAATGTCAGACCATGTAATCTGGAAATCTGTTACAATATCTGATATTCGTAATGCTGATGTAAACCCGAGTCACTGAGGAATGAGGTGGAGGTGAATGAATGAAGTTTAAGAATGTAAGAAATATCCTAACGTATTGTCGTGATAATTTGTCCAAGCATTTTTTATTCTCTTATGTCAACTCAGGAATCGGATACCGATGAAGAACCGCTCAGACATTGAAGTTATGGCGTCAATTCTCCGATCTGCGACTAACGGCTGGGAGTATAAAACAAGCATGATGAATACAGCTGCCATTTCACATTCACAATTAATACGGTATCTAGCCGTTGGGATAGAAAAGGGACTGATTGAATATTCAGATACAACTGGACTATATAGGACGACTGAATCAGGAGTATTCTATCTCAGAAAATATGAACAGATGGTATCTATGCTTCCCTCCGTTCCCGAAATTTTGGATCTTGAGAAAGAGCATGATTCTCTGAAATCTCCAGATCATGTATATAGCAGTGTGAGCTAGTTGAATGACTAGTATCCTTTCATCTATAGGGTGAGTTTTCACTGGCAATTTCGAATAAGTGATATAGAGATAGCTAACCTATTCCTTTACAATTGAAAAATGAGCTATGCAAGAGATTGAAGGATTGCGTTCGCTCTGCGGTTTGGGATGAAGTTTGCGATACTGTCCTGCTTTCAGGTGGACTAGATAGCACCATTATAGCGGCAATTCGTCAGCCTGAGTATTCCATCACTATAGGTTTTGGCTCTGAAGCAACTGACTTGAAATATGCAGATGCTGCCGCTCTCAAATTCGTCAGAAAGAAGATAACAAGAATCCTCTCAACTCAAGAAGTGTTAAGATTAATCGATAGAGTCATTGTCGCATTAAGAACCTTTGATCCAATAACAATTAGGAACTCTGTTGTTCCCTATGCTGCATTGGAAGTAGCTAACTCCAATGGATTTGAATGTGTCTACACTGGTGACGGCGGGGACGAAATATTTGCAGGCTACAATTTTCTTAAAAGATATTTAGATAACTCGTCACGTCTCGAGAGCGAAATATCCCGTTTAAGAACAATAATGACCTTCCCATCATTTAGCATAGGGGATAGTCTGAAGGTGAAGATCGTTGCTCCATTTCTCAATAAAAGAGTAATCCGTATAGCCGAACTGATTCCAATTTCAGACCTGGTTTCATTTTATAGAAATAGGATTTGGGGCAAAATAGTATTACGACGCTGTTATCGAAATGAACTAGGAGAGGAATTATGTTGGAGAACGAAACAGGCACAGGAAGAAGGGGCGGGCATATCGAGAATTAGAGAAGTCCTTGAAAATTCCTACACCGATTTTTCGTTCGTCGAAGAGGCACGTATGGCAAAAGGCAATGGTGTAGTCGTAAGAGATAAGGAACATCTACATTATTTCAGGAGCTTCATTCGCAATTTTTCTCTCGAAGAGAAGTGTGATTGTCCCGAATTGACTTGTTCTGGTTGTGGCAATTGCGTGTCCTTTCTTTCAAACTACTGCCAGCAATGTGGACAATATCCTGTAGCATAGTGAAAGATCACGTTCAGAATACAATCATAGTCGAATGATAATACTTGTAATCGTATCTACAAATCGAGACGAAGTCATGATTCAGCTGTCTACAGGATCTTGGTTAACTGCTTTTTTATCCTAGAGATTGTTGGATAGCTATAGCCTTTCTCTCGATATATTCGTATCATAGATTTCCAATTTTTGAGGCGACGCTTAGCCTGAAGCTTGGTTAGCAAGTGCGTTTCTCTTTTGACGATACTCTTTCTCCCAGGGAATAAGTAGCCTCCAGAAATGGCCAAGTATCTTTTGTACGCAAACCTCAGCCCGAACAATAACATGTGAGCCGGCAGCGATCTGAAGTATGTAGATATCTCAGTGTATTCGTCTTCCGAAAGATCGACACTCAGAGTAATTTTCTTCATCGCATTTTTTTAGCATAGAAACTTATTAAAATATTTCAAATTTCGTATTCTGAAAGCTTTTGCAACGCTACAAATGAATCCGAAAGTTAATTATATGATCCAGTATTCTCCCATAGATCAATGATGGACGATGTTGAGTTCATAGATGAAATGGAGAATAAGGTCGATTCGGGTGCTGAAATACGACTTGTAGAAGCTGAGCGACTCCTCAATACTACTAACGTCCAAATCTTGGCAGAAACAGCCAACAGAATAGCTCGAAAATTTAGTGAGGATTTGATAGACGTGGAAATGCTGCTTAATGCAAAATCTGGCAGTTGTCCTGAAGACTGTTCATTCTGTGCTCAATCTTCTTTTTATGAAAGCAAGATAACTAAATTTCCTTTACTTTCTAAGGAGATAATACTAGAAAGGGCCCAAAAAGCCAAGGATTCGGGTGCAAATAGTTTTTGTTTGGTATGTGCATACAGATCGCCCCCTGAAAGCGATTTTAATTATATATGTGATATAATAGAATATATAAAGAAGTATTTAGAGATTGATGTAAATGTTTCTTTAGGTTTCATGACGAAGGAGCGGGCGAGATGTTTAAAGACGATTGGAGTAAAGAGATACAATCACAACCTAGAAACATCAGAAAGCTATTTTTCACAAATTTGTAGAACTCACGATTTTTCAGATAGAGTGAATACTGCCCGCATAGTTAAAGAAGCCGGTCTTGAACTATGTTGTGGCGGGATTATTGGGATGGGCGAAACCACGAGACAGAGATTAGAGCTTGCATACTCTATCAGGGATTTATCACCAAACGAGGTTCCAATAAACATTCTCATACCTAAGTCAGGAACTCCTTTCGAAAACCTTCGTGGAGTTAGTCCGATCGATGCAATCAAAACAATAGCCGTATGGAGGTTCTTAATGCCTACTCCAATTATCAAAATTGCTGCTGGTCGGGAAGTATACTTTAGAGACGATGACAATTTGGCATTAAAGGCAGGAGCGAATGGTATAATCACAGGTGGGTATTTGACTACAAATGGTAACGACCCAAGTAGGGATATACAAATGATTCATGATATTGGTATCAACCAAGCCTAACCATTACGGTTTCGCGAAAAGAGAACTTGATTATCTAAGATCTTGTGATCTTTATCGAAGCTTAAATACAGACAATAGTCTGAAGGGATCAGTTAGAATTAGACATAACAATCAGAGTAACATTTTGAATTTTAGTTCCAATGATTACATGGGTATCTCAACCATGAAAGAAGTAATAAAATCCACCAAGAGATCTCTGAGGCAGATTTCTCCTTGCAGTTCGAGGCTTATCACAGGAAATACACCTGAATTGGAGCATCTTGAGGATATGCTAGCCATTCACCGAAATACAAAGACAGCATTGGTTTTTCCTACAGGTTACGTGGCAAACATTGGTACCATTACCGTTTTAGGTGGTAAAAATAGTGTCATTTTTAGTGACCAGCTTAACCACGCAAGCATTATAGACGGATGTCGATTGAGTGGTGCCGAAATCAGGATATTTAGACATAATGACGTTCACGATCTTGAACAAAAAATTAAACAGGCCCGGGGTTCCCCCAGAAAGATAGTGGTTACTGAAGGCGTGTTTAGTATGGATGGAGATTTTGCGAATTTAAAGGAAATATCTGATATCTGTCATTCACATGATGCACTATTAGTGGTGGATGACGCGCATGGAGATTTCATATTCGGAAACCCAAGAGATCGTTCCTTTTCCGGGGTTCCCTCCTATTTTGGTGTCAACTCGAGGGTTGACTTTCACATTAGTAGCTTGAGCAAAGCGTTAGGATGCTTTGGGGGATACGTTGCCACTTCCAGACAAATGCGAGAACTATTGATAAACAGATCTAAACAATTTATTTATACATCGTCCATTCCTAGCCACCTTTGTGTTTCAGCAATGACAGCTATGGAGATTGCAGAAAATGGTCACCTACAGTACAAGTTGTTCCGCAATATCGATTTTTTTGGAAGAGAGCTTTGCAAGATGGGACTCATCGCTGACCAGCCTCATACTCAGATCATTCCAATCTTAGTAGGATCTGAAAAAAATGCCGTCAGGTTCTCTAAACTAGTCTTGAAAAAAGGTATCCTGACCCAACCCATCAGATTTCCCACAGTTAAGAAGGGTTGTGCGAGAATTAGAATTAGTATTTCGGCTTTACATACGCGCGTGAACATATTGAATGCCGTGGATGCGATAAGATATGCCGCTGCCAAACTGAAATTGATATAGAAATCTCATTTCATTCTATATTTCAGAATTCAAAATTAGGAACATTACTCAGTTAGGGACAGTCAAATGTAGGCATTTAAAGCCGGTATGTTCATGGGTATTCTGGCTGGACACTCTGGTATGTGACTCCTACATAATATTTTCCCGGACCATTATTAACATTTGGCACAAATCGTAGCGCGAATAATGTTTCAAATATCGAGTTTTGAAAGATTGGCTATGGCTTAGAACATTGTTTACTGCTCAAGGTCTAAAAGATCTCGTGCTATTAATTTTTCCACACTTCTTAGATCGCGGCCATTTCGAATTCTTGGGATTTCAATTACTCTTTTTACGCCTGTAAGTGTAGAGAGTAACGATCCGAGACGATCTTGTACCTTGGAAGTTATCTCTGGCTTCTTATTGATGATTATCGCATATACCCTAATTTTCCTACTGATGCAAGCATGGAAAGTAAGCAGTGTATGGTTTATAGTCCCTAGTTTTGGCGAGGTCACGATGATGGCAGGAAGTCCAACCATCTTGATAAAATCTAAAAGGGTCTCCCTCCTAGAAATGGGCACCATAATCCCCCCAATACCTTCCACCACAAGAAACTCATGTTGCTTTGACAGTCTTCGTAATTTCTTGACTGCAAAACTCAAGTTGGGGGTAGGCGTTCCGCTCATAGTTGCGGCAAGAAAAGGAGCTGTTCCAATTTGATAGAAAAAAGGGTTCATCAAATGATCGGGATCAGCTACTTTGGCAGCGCGGGCAAGTCTCCATACATCCTCAGAACTGAACGTAGAAGAGAAGCGTCTATGGGATGTGGCAAAAGGCTTCATTACTCCTACGTCGATACCGTATTCCTTTAGAACTCTCGCTATCGTGCATGATACGAATGTCTTTCCAATGTTAGTATCGGTTCCAGTGACAAATATTCCTCTCACAGAAATTTAATAGTGATCGAGTTCGCTTTATATCAATATGACTCTAACTAATAACCGTCACATTTGGTATCCATATACGGATATGAACAAATGGGATAGCTCAACTCACAAAGTAATAACCAGAGGAAAAGGGTTCTATCTTATAGATTCTGCTGGTCGTCAATACCTTGACGGTGTTGCTAGTATGTGGTGCAATGTTTGGGGCCACGGAGAGAAGGAGATTGTCCGAGAACTGAAAAATCAAATTAATGCCCTTCAACATTCCAGTCTCTTTGGTCTAGCAAATAAACCATCCATAGAACTTTCCTTAGAGCTATTAAAGTTAACAAAAGGAATGGAACACGTTTTCTATTCCGATAACGGTTCTACAGCTATAGAGGTTGCGATGAAAATGGCTATACAATACTACAAGAATCGAGGTAAGCCGGAAAAGAAGCATTTTGTCTCCCTTCGGCATGGTTATCACGGTGACACAATCGGAGCAATGTCCTTGGGTTATGTCCCTCGATACTTTTCAGTCTACAGACCACTGCTGACAAAGGTAACTCGGCTTCCTAGTCCTACTCTAAGTTTAAGCGGGCCTGTGTCTAAATTAGATGAGATCCTTGAGGAAACCGAATCGTATCTGAAGAAAAAGTTCACTACGACTTGCGCATTAGTAATGGAGAGCGGCGCTCAGATCGCAGGAGGGGTAAGGATTTTTCCACAAGGATATCAAAAGAAGATAGCTGAGTTATCCAATAGGTACGGGATTCTTCTCATTTTAGATGAGATTGCCACTGGGTTCGGTAGGCTTGGAAGCATGATGGAATACTTGAAACAAGATTCAATTCCGGATATCATTTGTTTCGGTAAATCCCTAACTGCAGGATACACACCATTAGCGGTTACATTAACAAACTCCGAAATATTTCGGTCGTTCCTTGATAGGAGAGCTAAATTTTATCACGGTCACACATTTTGTGGACATCCTATCGGCTGCGCAACTGCCATTGCCAATTTGAAACTGTATAGAAAAAGAGGTTTAATAAAAGATATTTCTCTGAACTCAAGATACATAAGAAACAGGTTATATGATTTTCAGAATTCTCCAGCTGTCAGCAATTTGCGTCATAAAGGAATGCTTGCAGGTTTAGACATTTCGAGACAAGGGATCAACGCAATAAGAAAGAAAACTGGCGAACCTGTTGATTCTTTTATTTTTAAGAATGCATTAAACTCCGGGGTTTACTTGAGGCCTTTGGGAAAGACAATAGTCTTGATTCCTCCACTTGCCATTGACAGGAAAAATCTGGAATACCTACTAAACATGGTAGGCTTCATTATTGACAAAATTGAGCGGTTACTCTAAAAAAAGAGTCAATATGATGGTTAATTTCAGAAGCTATCACTACATTTGTCTTAATTCTTTGTACAGCGTTGCTTTCGAAATCCCGAGGTCCTTTGCAATTCGAGAACGGGGAGTATTATCTGCTAGAAGCTTGACCAGTATGTTCTTATCTATCATCGCCTGGGGTCTTCCAATGTTTTTGCCTGATTCTTTGGCCCTCCGCATCCCGTCCTTGGTTCGTTGGATTAGCATCTCTCGCTCTCTTTCTGCAACCCATGTGAGTATGCCGATCATCAACTTTCTGACACTGGGTTCTGTACTCTGTAGAAAAGTTTCCCGTGGTGAACAAGAAATCAACGGAGCGTACTCTTCAATGGCTTTAATCGCATCAAGGGTGTCCCAGAAAGTTCTGCCTACCCTTGACAACTCGTAAACCAATATGGCATCTACGGAATCTGATTTGATGATCTCGAGCATATCCATGAAACCACGTCTCCGAATAGCTGGAATTCTTCCGCTTACTGACGAGTCTTCGAAGTAAGAAAGTATATCAAAATCATGGTCCAAAGCCCATTTATCTAGAACAAGTTTCTGATTCATAACAGTCTGTTCTTCGGTACTAACCCTTAGGTAGGCAAATGCATACATGACTTAATTGAAGAAAAGGCTAGCTAAGAAGTTAATTAAACAAGTTGTCAACCTTACAAGACAAAAAGTACTAAAAGGGTGTTCGGACCTTTTCAGCCGGAGAACCCCAAATTCAGCGTCTATGCGAGTAAAAAAAATGTTGTCTTTGTTAAACGATACAGAAATGGGTCCTTTTCTGAACAATCGGTGTTGATCAAAGTAAAGCCGAAATTCGTCAAATTAAATAGCAGCATATTTTTTTCTTCAAAAGCTTTTCTGTTAATCAAGCATGGTAGGTAGATTCAGAACGGAGTGACGATCCTGCTATTGGTAATTCCAACTTTTAATGCTCATAACCCCAACCCTAAACCGACAGATTGCACTGATTATGCTAATTAATTCCTACTACGGCGATTAAATCTCATTTTCAACATGATAGAATGTCTTCTAGGTGGAGATTGTCTTCATGAAATCATATCCAAAAAAAAGTCAACCGTTTGGCATAGTCAATGAATCATACCAGTAGGTCTAACACAACATTTAATTTGTCCAATAATGTGCTACATTATTGCGCCGCTGTAGCTCAGCCTGGTAGAGCAATTCTAGCGTGGTTTGGAAAAAAACTCCTCTGGAGCTTAGCTGGCTGTTAACCAGTGGGTCATCAGTTCGAGTCTGATCAGCGGCGCTTCAATTATTGCGTTAAACTCAAAATGATATAATGTCCAATGCAATGGCATCAGCAAGTAAATCAAGATGCCGATTTGCGATTATGTATCCATTCTTTATCTCATTCGGTGATACCCATCTGTTTGAGGAAGAGAATAATCGCTCCTTTCTCAATTGGTTTTCAAGTAGTTCGAGATCCAGTTCTACCTCTTCTACCTCCTCTGTTTTCGAATACTTCATCGTGAGAAGAACTTTTCTGACTAGAATCCTTCTCCCAAACCGCTGGGAGAAATCTCTGGCTCCTTCATCTATTTCCACTAGTTTGAGTTTCATTTGAGTAGTGTTAAGGGCATCCCTACTGGTAAGGAGTCGATCGTCGACAAATCTATCGTAACTCATAACTCGCTTTGAATACATTACTTATTAATTGTATATGAATCAAACCGATCCAAGTGTTCTGAAATGGAAATAAATCTTTCCATCGGAAGATGCTCCATTAGAAATCAGTTCTACTGCTGCACCGATAGTAATGCCTTGTCCTTCTGAGATGGAACCCAACAATAAGATCCCATCCATATCTATTAGGGCTACAATTACCTCTTGCTCTTCTAGCCAGGATCGGCTAAATTCCACGATCTTGCCGATTTTGCCAGCCCTCACAGTTGACGCTCTCCGATAACAGGCAGGACAGTACTCATACGGTGGCCAAATCTTCTTTCTACAAGCAGTACAATAAGAAATTACAAACGTTCCATTTTTTAGCTGATTCATGAAGCGTCGCATTAGGTTACCCTTAAACCTCTGATCGGAGTATTATGACTGTAGCTGATGTTCCTGCTGCCGCAAGGTTATGAACTAATCCAACATTACAACTACCTGCCTGGCGTACTCCTGACTCATGCCTCAATTGACACACTATTTCGCATACCTGAGCTATCCCTGTTGCACCAATTGGATGGCCGGATCCGATAATTCCTCCTCTGGGATTGACCGCAATATTTCCGTCCAGGGCATACGAAGCTCCTTTCCCTCTCTTCGCAAACCCTAAATCCTCACATGCCATAATCTCCATTATTGTAAATGCATCATGAATTTCTGCCACCTGTATGTCTGAGGGTTTCATTTTTGCCATTTCATAAGCATGTAATGCGGCTAACTTACAAGATCCCATCTTAAATATTTCTGGAATAGCATGTGCCATGCTTGCACAATTTGTTTGGTGCCCTATCCCTTCTATCCAGACTGGCTGAGAACCAAGTTTTCGGGCAAGAACCTCGGAGACTAGTAACACGCTTGAAGAGCCTGAGCATAGTGCACTACAGTCTAGCAATTTAATTGGATCAACCAGTTTCCTAGAACCTAATACATCTTCAAGCGTAATTGGCTTGTTGAACATGGCGTTAGGATTGTTAACAGAGGATGATCTATTCTTAACTGCTATGTTCGCAAGATCCTCTTCAGTGGTCCCGTACTCTCGCATATGCATTCTCGCAAACACCGACGCCCAGTAGATAGGAGAAGTAAAATGGCCTCTTGATACATCCCAAATGAGCTTTGAACCAGGGCTGTTATACAACTCTGCACCAACTACCAGAACTGAATCACACAGTCCTGAAGAAATGTAGGAATAGGCAGTTGATATCGCGATGGTTCCAGAATTGCAGAGATTATCAATCCTGCAGGTTAACTTGGGACTTACGCCTAACATTTCAGACAATATTGCCCCGCCATAAAGATCATGGGAACAGCTGGAAAACAATAAGCCTTCTATCCTATTTGCTGCTAAATTTGAAGACCTCAAAATATCCATCGAAGGTTCACATGCTAATTCGTAAACTGACTTGTCGGTTGATTTACGAAATTTTGCATTGGAGTAACCTACGATGGCTACTTTATTCATTCGAAAAAGTCTCCAAGAATTTGGTGAACGATTCTTGAGTATCCTCTCCTTCTACAGGATTAATTTGTAAAATAGGAAGTGTTATACCAGCGGAGAGAAATCTTTCCATCGAGCGTCTACCATGTTCAGAACCACCGCAAATGGTAATATCGTCCAATAGGCTGTCAGAAACAAGTTTGGAGGCTGCGTCTAGTCCTCGCTTATTGTACTCTGCAACAATAGCTTCTGTCTCATCGGCGAAACCAGAACTTGAAATCAGCTTTCTGTAATAGGCTCCAACCGAAATATAAAATGCGAGCGTCTTAGCTGCCCGCTTTCTGGCCCTATCAGGATACTTATCAGAAATTGAGCATATAAAGACCGAGGCCAATTCAAATGGCCTTGTTATTCCATTTCGTATCTTTTGAATGGTGGACCTCAATTCATTGAAGGGTCGCAGATAGAGCAAAAGGCCATCCGCAACTGATAAGGAGAGTGCTATCATTAGCGGATTTACCGCGGCTAAAAATATAGGAATAGAAGCCCTAGGAGGAGAGTGCAAGAGTTTGAAATTCGAAAGGTTAAAGAAATTGCCCTTGAAGGATACTGGATTTCCTCTCCAAATGAGTTGAAGGAGGGCGACAATCTCCTTCATTCTGGCAAGGGGTTTATCAAAAACCATTCCATGCCAGTCCTCAATGATCGGTCTGGTACTTACACCTAATCCCAACAGAGTTCGGTTACCTGAAAGAATATCAAGGGTAATCCCTCCCATTGCAATGGTAGAAGGTGTTCGTGAATAAATATTGAGTATTGCTGTTCCTAATTTCGGATAACGAGCAACTTGAGAAATTGCACCCAATGTACTGAAAGCTTCACGTCCCCAGGTTTCTGGTATCCATAAAGAATGAACATTTTTATATCTATTTGTGAGATGAGAAAATCTCAAAATCTCGTCGATGGAAAGCAGAGTCCCCAGGCCATATCCTATCTTGGCCTTTCCAGAAGAATCCAATTAGTTCCCCCGCGATACTAATTGAGAACTTTGAATTTCCTTAGTAGCCTCGTCCATATCCTTATGCGAATCAATTGATCTCCAAAAAGATGTTGAAAATGGAATACCCATTAAATTCCGGTCCTTAGCCATGATGGGTAAAGCTGTCGTTTCTATATTTCCATGTTCGGGTAGAAAATCAAAGACATAGTTTGTGAAAAAATAGACTCCCGCATTAATCCATTTGTCATTGATCTGTGGCTTCTCTACAAAGCCAGTAACAAGGCCATCCTCATCAAGCTCAATGACACCGTATGGACTTTTCAAGGGTACCAGTGCTAGTGCTGAGTTTTTGGTGTGTTTCAGGACATTTGGATCCAGGTCGGTCAAAATATCGCCGTTTACCATAAAGAATCCTTCATCCTTGGAACTGTTGATCAAGCTTCTGGCGTTCTTTAGCGCTCCGCCTGTACCGAGCGGTTCCTCTTCTACAGCATAACCAACCCTCACTCCAAATCTATTCCCACTTCCAATGTAATCTATAATGCGCTCCTTCAGATAGCCTACGCATATAACAATTTCATCGACCTCATGATTTTTGAACCATCTTATTTGCCATTCGATAATTGGTTTATCGCAAACTTCAATCATCGGTTTTGGCCTCTCATCAGTGATTGGCCTGAGTCTTTTTCCTAAACCGCCAGCAAGTATTACGCCTTTCACGTTAGAATACTCTCCTATTAATCAATTAAAAGGTATGCTTGAGCCCTTTTTACATCTCCGGAATGAAATGTTAACCCAAGAACACGAACCCTGATGGCAAAGAAGGATCTTTCTAAATTCGAGATTTGAAATATATCGTGTATTTCTACTGATTAAACATCCACTTCATCATTGGATGAATTCTGTATGAAATACGAGATTCTATGTTATTCCGGCTTCTCTTGAATAGATGTATATACCATCGAGAAATACCCGCTGGTCCTTACCCTTTATTTTTGTTGATGACTCAATATTGGCGGCAGTCTGGGACACATCTTCAATGCTTGGTCCAGTTACCAGCACGTCATCGCCGCTTGTCTTCACCTTTGTACCACTACCGACAATCATGGCAATTCTCGGGGCTCTCTCACCAAAAATATTCTCCACATGAACTTCAGATCCCTTTACCTTCACAGAAATGGGAAAATGAGCAAAAACAACCTTTAATCGATAAGTGTATCCTCGTTCTACGCCACTGATCATATTGTTCAAAATACTTTTTGCGGTATTAATGATCGCAAAGTCCCTCTTCCTCTTTCCGTACGAGGAAATTTTAATGCTATCCTGAACGATGTCAACTTTTATTGGAATTTTCGACAAATCTCTCTTTAAGGTCCCCAGCTTCCCACTAACTTGAATCCGGTTTTCTTCCTTCGATACAGTTACTTCTGAGGGTATCATTAAATCAACGCTTAACTTCTCAACTGGTATTTTTTCAGTACACATATCCCACCAGGACTCCACCTAACCCAAGTTGCTGGGCTTCGTGGTGCGACATTACACCCTTACTTGTTGATACTATCAATACTCCCATACTAAAGGCTGGTAAATATCGTCTTTCCCAATCAAGGTATCCATTCTTTCTAACGCTATACTTTGGAGTAACTATCCCACATTTGTTTATTGTGGCTAGAAGCTGAATACGAAATTTCCCCGATCTTCCATCATCAATTTGTTCGAACTCACCTACGAAATGATGCTTCTGCATTACACGCAAAACTTCACTTGTGAATCTAGATGCAGGCAACACAACACACTCCTTCTTTCTTCGCGATTCGTTATTGTATAGTGTATTCAACAAATTTGCTAATACATTCAATGCTGGCATTTAACTATTATCATCCTCCTAATCATTCGTACTTGTAAAAGCCCAAGTGCTTGGCAACCTCTCTAAAACATTGTCTGCATAGAAATAATTTGTATTGTTGGATCAATCCGTTATATGCACCACATCTCTTGCACCACCTTGAACCCTTCCCATGGGAAATTTTTTTCCTTTTAGTAATCTCATAATCTCTTGGTTTTGGCATTATGATATTTCAACTCCAAATCCATTTGTGAAAAATTCCATTGCCCCATCTTTTCTAATTCTGTGCCCTTTACCAATCTTACTTTTACCTCTTTTCTTGGAAATGCTATAACCTGGTCGCACCAAACTAACGCAGACGTTCATACCAAAGATACCAATGTCTGGATTATATTTCGTACCAGGGATATCAATATGTTCACGTATACCAATAGAGATGTTGCCATAATCGTCGAAGGAATTGATATTCATCTTATTACCCTTTGCTTCTAGACACCTTTTTAAGAAATCTGTTGCATCTTTTCTTCTCAATGTCACCATCGCTCCAATGGGTTCCCCTTGGTGAATTCCAAAATCTCGAAAGTTTTTTTTGGCCGTTGTCACAGTTGGAATTTTTCCAGTCAAATCCTCTAAACCGTGTTTGGCCCTTTCTACAGGCTCTCCGGATTTACCAACACCAATGTTGATAACAACCTTTCCCACTGAGATCCTTCTCATAATATTTTCTGGATTTAAAGTATCCATGTCCATTAACCCACCTGTATTATTGGCTCTTCAACACCGACCAACATGACCATTTGTACCGGTAACTCAACTGACCTATCACCAAATGAGATCACGGTACGTTTAGGCAATGAAAAAAGACCCTCGCGAATCTCTTCAATCTTTCCAATAGAGCCTGCATTCTCGCCTTTCGTAACAAGGACAATAGATCCTTTCTCTAATTTCATATGAGACTTGACTTCCTTATTGGACAGGTCGATCAAGCAAGAATCTCCTACAGAGTACTGCTCATTTGCAATCAAGGTCTTGCCATCGTGGAAGCCGTATTGTGTTTTTTCTCCTTTAATTTTTTTTCTAAGTGTTATCCTTAACAGCTTTTGGTTTTTTTCAGTTTGCTTTGAGAGAGGAACTGGCACCAAGAGATTCCTGTCTTTTGGTACCAAACGGAATGCTTGTGACAAAGGAATCAGTTCTACTATATCCATCAGTCCTACCGGCCAACCTACCCTTCTCCGCACTACTCCATCTATAGATACCTTTCCGTCATTAAGCATTCTTTTTACTTCCTCCATGCTCCGACCGACTTTTAGAACATCCCTGAGTAATATACCCAGCGGATAACAAATAACCTTTGGGTGAGGTCCTGGTCTTGCACGTACCACAAATTGGCCTTGCTTTCGTCTAACCTTCCAAAATGATGGAGCTAACTGCCTTTTTACAGTAGTATCTCCTCCCTTCTTCGCCAAATCTATGTCTCTCCTCCTTTGACCTTGCTCTTTCCCTTGATCTGTGAACGGCGTTTTTTCTGTTTCCCAATTCCAGATTTCTTTGCAGTCAGATTTTTTTTCACTGATTCATGAATTCTCTGAATTAGAGCTTGTCTTAATTTATCATCCAAATCTAAATCGGTAACTACAACATTAGTAGAGTTGATTTCCACCTTTACATTGCCTCCACGCACCTTTTCTCTTTGAATGCCTTCAATCGCTAGACTTCCCCGCTCCATGTTAACCTTTTCAACTTTACCTTCGATCCCACTATATTCACCACGCATGACTTTGATGGTATCTCCGGCAATCACTCTTACATTGCGCCTTCCATACTTTTCCCGCAGCGCTCGAGACAGAGGAGACCTGAGCATGCGTTCTGTCATATGCTTTGGGACAACGCCTATCATTCTATTTGTCAATAATATTCTTTACTCCATTCATCACTCAAACGATTAGTGCAGCCAAATTTGCAATCCTCGGCCATTTCTCAGCTGCCTCTGCAGCTACTGGCCCTTTTATGTCTGTTCCCTTGATCTCACCTTCAGGAGTGACCAATACTGCAGCGTTATCCTCAAAGACTAATCTACTTCCATTCAATCGTCTAACTGGGTATTTTTGTCTTATTATCACCGCGCCAAAAATCTGCTTTCTTAACTCTGCTGGCCCTTTCTTGACGGTTACGGTGACAAAGTCACCCACAGCGGCTGAGGGTAAACGAGAATGTCGGCCCTTGAATCTTTTTACTTGAGCAATACGAAGAATCTTAGCACCGGTATTATCTGCGCAATTCAAGGTTGCAGACATAGGGAGTGCTCTGGTCACATATGGCCTGAATTCTTCCACACCTTTTGCTGAAACTGCTCTTGATTTAGTGGACATCTATTGTTCCACCTCTATCACCACAAAAGCAACAGTCTTTGTCAATGGCCGACATTCTGCAATCCGTACTCTTTTGCCCTCAATCACATCCATACATTCGGGAGCATAGGCATGCATTTTTGATTTGCTTCTTTCAAATCTTTTGTATTTCGTTACCCGTCTAGAGTATTGATGTTCGACCACAACCATCTTTCGAGCTTTTGCACTAACCAAGGTACCCGTAAAAACTCGACCTCGAACCGAGAGTTTACCATGAAAAGGACAATTTATATCTTCACAAGATCTCCGGGGCGGAGAAACAGAAATGCCAATATTTCTAACCATAATTCCTCACAAACCCTTCCTTACAATTCGGTCCTCTGGTCTCCCTATCAGACTGTTGCCACTTATAAAGCAACCGCAAGAAGGAAGAGTTAACTTAATGTTAATGGAATTCTTCGGCAAATTCTTCAGCGCCTCACCAGATCTGATGGTGATCATGTTTCTTGTTTCCCTTACAATTTGTCCAGATAATCCAGTATAAGGACCAGAATCAAATGTGCGGGCGAATAGTCCGACGATTTCATGGGAGATCAAATTGTCACAGGTTATCAATTATTTTCAACCCTCTCTGCGAATATAGTTTTTATTCTGGCAATATCCCTTCGGGTCCAGCGAATACTTGCTGTTTCCTTCTTTAGTGTACCTTTTGCACCTTCAGATCTTAGCTTTGTTAGTTCAGAAGTTAATTCATTCAGTTTCTCTGTAAGATCTCTATCATTCATTTCGCGCAATATCTTCAGCTTAATTCTTGCCATCGTTCTTTCCTTCCACTTGTGCCAATTCGTTTACTTCAGTAGTCTTATTTTCTTCTGCTTCCACTTGCACACCAGTTTCTATCTTCTTGTTCTCTATGGTTTTCTCACTTGTTTCAGAATCGATCATCTCGAACTCCTTTGGCATCTCATTTTTGAGCGCTATTTTTAGTTGTATACCCATCAATCCCATCTTCGTAAGCACATGAGTGACGCCATATCTCACCACTCTGTTGGCTACATCTCCACTTTTTGGGACGAGACCGGCAGCGTGTTTTTCAAAATGGGCTCTTTCACTTCTCAGTTTACCTGCTACTGTAATTTCTACACCTAATGCACCTGCATTCATTATCGTGTTGTTGGTCCATATCGCAGCCCTTCTGAAGGCGGTGCCCCTTTCAATCAACTGAGCAATTCGATTACACATAATCTTCGGGTTGAGCTCTGGGGCCTCTAGTTCTACAACAGAGATCTGCGGATTAGACAAACCAAACTTTTGTTCCAACTTTGACGTTAAATCCTTTATACCCGTTCCCTTCCTTCCAATTACCAAACCTGGACGAGTAACACTTAGGGTAATTCTCGTTCCAATCGGGGTCTTTTGTACATCTACGCGGCCGTATCCTGCATCTCTCAGTGTTTCAGAAAGAAACTCATCTAACTCGAGATTTCTAAAATTGTTCTTCATAACATTATTGATAGCACTCATTCGTGGACCCTCTTTTCCTGAGCAACTAACTCAAAATGTATTAAAGTATTGTACTTGGGACTAGATCTCCCCATAGCTCTAGGGGTAAATCTCTTAATCTTTGTACCTTTGTGTACTACAGCACTTGTAATCTTCAAGGCATCCAAATCCATTCCCTTATATTCAGCGTTTGCCTCTAGATTGTCCAATAATTTCAAAACTTCCTTGGCCGCTTTCTGAGGATAACGACCAGAGCAAAATCCATCACGTATGTTGGATCTATGAGCAACCTCATTATTGTATCTTCTATATGGTACAGCTATTTTCCTGGCAATTACATCTTCAAGAAATAAACGCGCTTTTTCGATGGACATTCCTTTAATGGCTACTGCTACCTCTCTGGCATGCTTATGTGAGGTTGACTTGTCCCGTATGGATGCTCTCACATGTCTTGATTTGTCGAAATTCTCCAGAGCATATCCATATTCTGGCATAATACATTCACTTTAAGGGGACGTATAGACTGGATCTTGATGAACCTACTCCGGGTGCCCCGTGCTGAACGCGTTTGTTGGTAATTGAGTACTCACCTACGTAATGCCCAACCATTTCCGGTCTAACACTCACAGGAACAAATTCCTTTCCGTTGTGCACTTTAATAGTGACACCGATCATATCCGGGAGAATAATCATATCTCTAAGATGTGTTTTTATCTCAGATGTTGACTTACCCTCTCTACTTCGCTTAATCTCTTCGCGAAGTTTTCTCTTTTCATCGGTCATAAATTTGCTAACCCTTTTATCCAACGATCGCCTCTGTCTTGAGTTCAATAGTGGCAGAAGTGATTCTATCGATAATGCCTGGAGCTGCTCAGGAAGATAACCTTTAAACTTAAACTCTCTAACCACGTGTATCACCGTCTGCAGGCGCTAATCCACTTTTAAACGTACTGGGAAATGAAAGAAATGCTACAGACACAGAATTACACCAGGCCCAACGTTGTCGCTAAATCCCTTGCTCCATTTGGGTCACGGAACCTCACAGCAGCCTTCTTCCCTCGGATCGTTCTTGCTGTGTTGATATCAATCACTTCGACATCATAGAGAACACTCATAGCTTCTCTTATTAGTTGCTTTGTGCTCTTCTCTCTAACGATGAATATCAACTTGTTCTCCTTTTCGATCATATTGAATGTTTTTTCAGTGATGTATGGTTGAACGAGGACCGACCTAGCATCTTCTACGGAGAGCTCGTCCTTGCCAGGTGCTTCTTTGCTCATTCAGCTTTCTCCTCCAATTCTGGACTTGATTCATTGAACTTTCCTAGTGCATCAACTGCATTTTGCGAATACATCGTTAGTCTTATAGGCTTAGATCCGGGCAATAGATCCATTACATTTAAACTGTCCACAGCTCTCACATCAACTCCCGCCAAGGATCTTGAGAGTTTCATTATGTTGCTGTTTTTTGATACTACTAAAAGAACACTCACACCAGAAGATCTACCATGCCTTCTGGAGGTTCCCCGTACCGTTCGGCTCTTTGAACGAGCACGCTCCAGGTCCGCTTCCATTCCTAATTTTATTAATGCATTATTAAGTTCATTTGCCTTGCCTATCGATTCAATGTTATTTGAAACAATTAGAGGAAGTTCCACTTTATCTTCAAGCTCATGTCCACGTCGCCTGACCAGATCACGCCTTGAAGTTGCGGCAATCGCGGAACAAAGTGCTAAGCGTTTCTCTTTCTTGTTAATTTTCTTGTATATTCTCTTGAAAGAAACCGGGGGATGGGCAACCCTTCCATGCCTTACCCCAGCAACCCCAGCAGCTTGACCGGCTCTCGGAAAGCCTTGCCCCCTAGCCCTTGCAATTCTGGCAATCCCAAGACCTGTATTGCGAGACTCAGCACTAACAACTTCTCCTGCAAGGGGATATCTACCTTGAGCCTGAAACGAATGCGAGAGTAAGCTGACGTATGTTTTATGTATAACTGAAGGGTAATAAGGTGTATGAAATACTTGTGGTAAATCAATCGTTACTACGTCACTACTATCCAGATCTAATACTCTTCCTTTCAAGTTACTTGGCCACCACTTCCACGATTTTAGGCTCGAGAACTTTAGTATTCTTTTGCCTAATTGGCATTCTTAGCTTAACTAGTCTTTTTGGAACTCCTGGAATTGAACCTCTAACAACTATAAAGTCACCATTTAATGCTCCGAAGTGCTTGAACCCTCCTTTGCGGTTGATGTCAAATCCTTCTTCAGAAGTGTTCCCAATTAACAATATCCGCTTATTATATTCGATCCTTTGATGAAAGCCCCTTTGACCCTGTCGTGGAACAGTAAACATTACAACTGCTGGAGATATAGGACCCAGCGTTCCCACAGCTCGAACACTTTTTCTCGATTTGTGCTGCTTTCTCTTAACTCCAAACCTAGTAATAGGCCCCTCTACCCCTTTGCCTCGTGTAATAGCAGCAACATCTATCGATTGGCCTGTTCGAAAGATATCGCTCACTTTTAACTTCTTACCTAGGATCGATTTTGCGTAGTCAAAGTTTTGCTTAGTATTACTGCCCGTAAGTTCGATTTCAAAAGTATAAGGTTTCTTTTGGGACAATCTGGCATCCCTAGGAGAAACTGAAACCAAAACAGCTACAGAACTAACATTATTGAGACGATCTTCTGCTTTACTGATCGCCTCTTCCGAGGAACCTGACTGAGTCTTTTTTTTCTGCGCCCCAAGGGTATCTAGAGAAATTACGTCAAACAGGGCATGTCTACCATAGTAATCGACTCGATATCCCCTTATGCCCATAATAGTCAATGGCGGAGTTGCCAATATTGTGGAAGGGTTTGCCAATTGCTTCCCGAAGTTGGGAGTTCTGTCCCGATCATCAACCGTCACCACGTTCAGCATTCCTACCTTAAACCCTGCAAATGCGCCAAGGGATGGTTTAGGTTCTGTACTTTGGGCCCAATTCCGAACTCTTGCTTCTAGGCTTTTTGCTCTAGCTCTAGGTCTGAATGCCATACTGCCCCTTCGTGGAGCGCTATATTTTCTATGGCCCATGGATAGAGCTTCCCTTTCCCTACCCCTTTAATAAATTTATATCAATTCAATCAAATCTCTAGTTTATGATTCTATTGACCGCCAAGCCCCACACGAAGACTGTTAATTATAGCAAGTGAGCCAAGCAAAGCTTCTTCCAATCGAACAGTGTTGGTGCTTTGAAGGGGAAACATATTGACAGACAATGATGAATTAACAATGGTACTATCAATCTTATTTACAATTTCCCAAACGTCCTTTCGTGGCGAACCAAATATGACCACCACTTCGGAGGTGTGCTTAAAACTGTGAGCGAGAGACTGATGGATGACAGATATCGGTTTGCCCCTTCTCGAAGTTATTAAGAACTTCACATCAGAGGGCCCTCTGGTGATTTCTGATAAAGTTTGAATACAATTTATATGATAGCCCCAATATTGTGTGTCTTTCACTTTTCCATGGATTTCTTCGGCAACCAGATGCCCTTTTTGCATTGACAACCTGAAATTTGCCTTTCGCCCGATTGCGGCAGAGCCTATAAAAGGAATGGTTCGATCCAGACCAACATCCACAACCCAAGTCCCTCTATCCCTCAGCAAAACCCCAACTCTAGTTTCTCCGCCTTGGACCTCCGATGCCCTTATGAATTTCTTGTGGTGAGGGGACTGTATGGGAGTAAGCATCCCGGCGTATTGTAGCAGTTTCATTTTAGGATATAACAATTTCCTCAAATATTGAGGTGTGTCCAGATATTCAAGTAGTAACGTAATTAGTTTAAGATCGTCTTGTCGAACGCTTGAGGATACATCATGGTACACGTAAACTGTTTCGACTCGAAAAATAGAAAAAGATCGCGCGAACTGAGCTATTCGTAGACTCTTTTCCAGAAGCGATTTTGAATCAATGAGCGATGAATCAGGGATTGCTACGGACAGAGAAGGAAAAGGAGATTCCATCTATTCTTTTAGTAATAAATTGACTTTGGATTGTAGTCCTCCGTCAGCGCCAAAGGAAATATCCCGTACCAAGCCTTTTCGATCTATAAGAATAGTCGAAGGGGTTCCTTTGAGCTTGTACTCCTCGAATGTAAGGGCTGAAAACTCCTTGGATCCCAAGTATTGTCTTGCACGTTCAAAAAGCATTAGTTTGTCCTGCTTGCTGTAGGTCTGGTAGCCGCTTACGTTTTCTTCAAGAAAATCTAGTACCTGCTTTTCCTGAACCTTGCCCGAGGTTCTTATTAGGACATCCATCGCGACAGGATGTGGTATAGTGTAGGGGAGTATGTTTCCGTTCTCTACTCTGCCGTGCATGCGAAGGGCACGTAATGTTTCGCCGATCACCTCGCCCTTTGTTAGAAGTAGTCTCAAGTTATCTAATGTATTTTTATCATAGTCCTCAAAAGCAGTAGCAATTCCCAAAACTTTAACCTCACTTTTGTCAGTGTTGTTGTAAACGCCAATAGCTTCCGGTATGCCATATAAGAAACAACCGGGACAGTTAACTTGGAAGACCTCAACTACTACGACTTTACTTTTTTCTTTATCTATATTAGTCGGTACTCCTTGAACCCATTCGCCAATCCTTAAATTCGGCGCTTTTTTACCGATAAGCGAATCCATGACCGCATCCATAGTTTACATAGCTAGATTCACTGGCTCTTCGAGGCTTCTCTTTGCTTGGCTAACTTGGCATAGCCTTCGAGCTCTTCATCCAAGACTTTCCTCATCGTTTTGGTGTTTGTGTCGATGACCGCCATTTTGATATTCCTGGTGCTGTTCTTATCTTCGCTCACCAAATAAATTGACTCAATGGCAAGAGATCCACACTCCTCCAGACTGATGTCCATTTTATAGCTCTTTTCCAGATATTCAGTGACCTGATCACTTCCTGCGCCAATCGCAACAGCATCATATCCGATATATGTTCCGCTAGGGTCAGTCAAATATAATGACGCGCCGGTTTCATCAACCCCTGCCAAGATGAGGGCCACGCCGAAAGGCCTTACACCAGCGTATTGTGTAAATTGTTGCGCCATATCTGCAATATTCTTGGCAACGCCTTCAACATCGACAGGTTCATCATATATCAATCTATTACTTTGTGCAAAAAATCTCGCATGATCCACCTGCGACCTCGCATCTGGGATATAGCCGGCTGCAGCAACACCAATGTGATCGTCAACTTGAAATATTTTCTGCGTAACGTTTGAAATTTGCAATTTTCGGGTCTTTTCTTCAACCGCGAGGATGACCCCTCCATTATACTTCAATCCAACTGCAAGAGTGCCTCTTCTAACTGTCTCGATTGCATATTCTACCTGGTAAAGCCTCCCATCAGGAGAGAAAACTGTAATAGCTCTATCATATCCCGCTGCTGCTGGTAACAATTCATTCTAATCTACTTAGATGAGTTCAATTTAAATTTACCTTGGGTCACTTATATATGATCACGCAAGCCCAACTTATATTATGAAGGAGGAGAGGGTGACTTTTATAGGTCATAGGAACATTCGGTGCCTCCACAATAACACAATCGAAATTACAAAGGCGGTTTCATTAAGCACGAGGGGAGATTGTATAGCCGGAGTTTCTGCAAGCAAGGCGTGTAACGACTTTGATAAGGAGTTTAGAGCAAGATTTAGTGAGAGTGGGAGAAGGGTGAATCTTGAAATTAAAGTAGACGAGCAGATCTTTAGGATGCATGGTCTCACAGATCAGCGCTTGACGTTGTCACACGACCACGACATTGTCATCAGAAGGAGTAACTACGTATGCCCTCGAACTCTATGCGTGCTTTGTAACAAAGCCTCTTTCGATATACCAAGAGAATTGGTGTTGAAGCTACAAAACCCGGCCACAGCTGCAGAACTAAAGATAATTGTTGAGTAATATGAGCGTGAAGAATTAAATTGAATTTACTAAATTTTTCCGCCGGTAATTTTTTCGTAGACATAGATGTATCGATCGCTCATTTGACTGATTATGCTATCCGGTATTTTGGGTGCCTTTGGGATTTCGCCTTTCATGGCCAAACGAGACATTTCCTTCTTAAAGCCTATTTCGATCAGCCAATCTCGCAGTAACTGTTTGTCATAGCTCCCTTGTGTTTGGCCAGGTTGGTAATCTTTCTCAAGCCAAATTCTGGATTCATCGGGACCTAGAGAGTCGGCGAGAGTTAAATCACTCTGTTCATCAAAACCAAATTCTAGTTTAACGTCAGCAATTATGAAACCTGACTGTTTCGCGATGGAGAACATGGTGTCGTAAATCGTAAATGATCGATCTTCTATCCTTTTAAGAGTACCACGTCCTAAGATACCCGAATCTATAATCTTTTCTCGCTCAACTGGAACATCATGCTCTTCGGATTTAGTTGTTATCTCAAAGATTGGACGGGGTAATTTTGCTCCTTTCATTAGGGATAAATTGCTTCCAAATAAGGATTTGAAATCAGTGTCTGAAGCATATCGTTCCAACATGGATCCATAATAGTAACCGCGAACGATAAATTCGTATGGAATCATTGATAATTTCCTTACTTCCATTGCATTGTTTTGTCTCATTCCGATGAAATGATTGGGAACATTCAACTTATTGAACCAGTAGTCTGCAAACCTGCATAACACCTTCCCCTTATTTGGAATTCTTTGGTCAAATTTTATGTCGAATGCCGAAACTCTGTCGCTGAATACCATCAATAAATTTCCACTCTCCAGTTCGAAAATATTTTTCACCTTACCCTCACGCAAAAGGCGCATAGTTATGATCTTCAATTAGAGTTGTTATTCCCACTTATATTTAATTCAGCAACCGCAATTGCCCTGGATTTAAGGAGGTCATGGTGGGACTTGAACCCACGACCTAAGGTTTACAAAACCTTCGCTCTACCAAGCTGAGCTACATGACCAGTGCTTCAGTTGAACCTATTCAATAGGTATTTAATAAGTTGTTCATCAGAACAATCTGATGTTGCCATTGAGCAATTATTGTTTTTCTTTCGGAGATCAGGCATGAACAAAGGCAACAACAGTAAGAGGAAATACATGGTATTAGTGTCGATACAGAATAAGAAGTACCTCCCCGATCCTGAAGGAGAAACTATCTTAAAAGACCTAATCCTAAAGGGAGGCTTCGACGAAGTTGAAGGAGTAAGGTGTTCAAAAACCATAAATATGTTGGTTAGATCAAAGACAGAAGAACAAGCCAAGAGGTTGGTACTAAAGATATGTGCCGAATTAAGGCTCTATAATCCTGTCGTAAGTAAATGTGTTGTCACTGTGTCTACTTCTTCCTCAAAAAGTTAGGAACACCTTTTCAGATATGGTAATTCTTAACACTGACAAGTCGCATTGAATCAAATCTCTTCAACATTCAGTTCATTCAATGTACTTCTAGGCCGAAAAATCATTATTATGATTCTTGATTCATATCTATTCCCTAGAAGATCCAGAGAGAACTCCAAGCAATAAACTAAGTAATATTCAGGGGTTAGATAGATAAATCAAGCTTCACGCCACAACGAATAATCTTTAGTATTATGATAATCACCATCAAGCAATAGCAGAAAGGAGTACATATTATATATCTGTATGAGATAGTCAATAGCAAAACCAACGATGAGAAAAATCGGTGTCGTTGTATTTCCTGGCACAAATTGTGAGCGAGATGTATTACATGTCTTGTCTGATGTACTGCATATAGAGACCGAATACATTTGGCATAATAGGCAAGACCTGGATGGATTTGCCGGGTTGGTACTTCCAGGTGGCTTCTCTTATGGAGATAGATTAAGAGCTGGGGTGATTGCAGCTCACAGCCCGATAATCCACCAAGTGAAGAAGATGGCAAAGGATGGCATTCCAGTGTTGGGCATATGCAATGGATTTCAGATATTGATTGAATCAGGTTTACTTCCCGGTGCGTTGGTGAAAAATGAACAGTTGAACTTTGTGTGTAAATGGATTGACGCTAAAGTCAAGAACACCACGACACCCTTCACGAAATTATTCCAAATAAATCAGAAGATAAGGCTGCCCGTTGCACATGGCGAGGGTAGATATGTCGCAGATAGTCTAACCATAAAAAGGTTAAGGCAAAAGAATCAGATAGTGTTGAGTTTTTTTAATGAGAATCCAAATGGATCAGCCGAATCGATTGCTGCGATATGTAATCCGGAAGGAAATGTGGTAGGGATGATGCCTCATCCAGAGAGAGCTTCCGAGGGAGTATTATCGCCGGTGGCAGATAGCATAGATGGTTCAACAATTTTCCGGTCGCTGATGCACCATTTAGGTGAAGGGTACTCGACTTGAATATTGGTGGATTAACAATTGAGTGGATTAACAGCGGCTGAAATCTCCCACCTAAGAAAATCTTTGAGGCGACATCCAACAGAAACTGAATTCCAAATGGTTGCTGCTCAATGGTCTGAGCATTGTTCTTACAAATCCTCTAGGAAATATATATCTCAGCTGCCCATATTGAGAACCCAAATTGGGTTAAACAGCGGTTTTGATGCGGGATTGATCGAGATAGGCAATGACCTTGTTTTAACGGTACGTATCGAGAGTCACAACCATCCCTCTGCGATTGAGCCATATGGAGGTGCAGCGACAGGTGTTGGCGGGGTGGTTCGAGACATATTGTCAGCGGGAACTAGGCCGATAGCTCTTATGAACGGTCTCCGCTTTGGAGACATTAATGGTAACAACCCGAAGGTGAATCAACACACACGTTGGCTTCTCAGAAATGTAGTTCGAGGTATTTCAGATTATGGCAACTGTATTGGGGTTCCAACCATAGGTGGAGAGCTTGAGTTTGATAAATCCTTCGATAACTATTGTTTGGTTGACGTACTGTGTATAGGCCTCAGTAAGACTAGGGAAATAGTTCCAAATTTCGCTGACACGGAAGATTTGATCTTTCTGTTAGGTGGATCTACAGGCAGAGATGGAATTCACGGAGCGGCTTTTGCGTCTGCTGGGTTAAATCGCGAAGATAGATCAGCAGTTCAGATACCCGATCCTTTTCTGAAAAAGATACTCATTGAAGCAATCTTGGAGTCAACCGAGAAAGGGTATATTAAGGCAATGAAAGATTTAGGCGGGGGCGGTCTGGCATGCTGCTTATCCGAATCGTCCCACAGTTTGGGGAAGGGCTTTGATGTCGATCTTTCTCGCGTTAGAATAAGAGAAGAAGGAATGACTCCGACAGAAATCTTGATCTCAGAATCTCAAGAAAGAATGTTTCTGATCGCAGGTAAGGAAAATAGAGAATCACTGGAAAAAATATTTGCTAAGTATGAGATAGGATATTCCATAATTGGGAAAGTCTGCTCTGGCCACAATATCAAGATAAGGCATCATTCAAAAGTAATAGCAAACATTCCATCGCAAATTGTTGCATGTGCTCCACTTTTGAATAGAAGATCTGCTTATCCATCTCATATGAGAAACAAAGTGGCTACAAAGTTACATTTACCAAAGAACCTCGGTCCAGTTTTGTTAGATCTGCTAGGTAGGCCTAACCTTTGCAATCGTTCCTGGATTTACGAACAATACGATTCTGAGGTCGGATTGAGGACTGTGTTAAGACCAGGAGAAGGCGACTCTTCAATTCTGCGGTTAGTTAACGGAAAGTATGTTGCAATGTCCCTCGATGGTAACTGCAGACGATGTTACCTCGACCCATATCAAGGAACCCTCGGATGTTTATCCGAAGCAGTACGCAATGTAATCTGCTCTGGCGCTTCTCCTGTGGGGCTAGTTGACCACCTACAATTCGGTAGTCCAGAAAATCCGGAGGTGTTTTGGACATTCCAGCAATCAGTAGGAGCAATTAAGGACTATTGTGATGCCTTTAGGCTACCTGTAATAGGAGGAAAAGTGAGTTTTTATAATGAGAAAAATGATTCACCAATAAAGCCATCACCAGTTATAGGCGCGATAGGTATAGGCGACAATCTGGAAAACATTGGCAAAGCGAGGCTAAGTCCGCGCTGCCACATATTTGTAATTGGTTTCACTAAAGAGGAATTGGGTGGATCAGAATATTACCTATCGTTTCATAAGAGTGAGAGTGGAAAAGTTCCCAGGCTCGACTTTGCTGAGGACAAAAAAAACGCGTCGGCAGTCTCTAATCTTATGGCAGGCGGTGTAGTGAAAGGCGTTCATGATTGTTCTAAAGGGGGCATCGCAATAGCGTTGGCTGAGTCAGCCATAAATGGAAATACTGGTTTTGATATAGACATTTCGTTGGCGTCAAATAGCTGTGATAGAATAGACAGCCTTATGTTTTCGGAATCCAATTCACGATATGTGGTCACAACTGAGAAACCAAAGGAATTGAGTGAGATCCTAACAAATTGCAAGACCCGTATCCACTGCAGAAAGATTGGCCATACTTCTGATTCAGCAACGAATGACACCGTTCAGTATCGTAAAGGGAACCAAGTTCTAGTTAACCTAGAATTAGAAAAATTAAGGCTTGCCTATAATAACTCTCTTGAAAATATGCTGAACGATGTAGGGATATGATTCCTCGCTGCTCTTCTCAGTATGACTTTCATTCAAGATCCAGATGTACTATGATTACAATGGATTATAGTAGGGAGATGAGTAGCTCAAATCTAATGAGAGGCGGGAAATGATTCACGAAAACTGTGGCGTTGTCGGTATCTTTTCGATGGATAGAATTAACGTGATACCTTTCGTGATTGACTGCCTGCGAGCACTTCAGCATAGAGGCCAAGAAGCTTGGGGCGTGGCGGTTCCCAGGAAGCTTCCTTTAAAACGAATTGGATTGGTATCGTCTTCAGCAAACGAATTTGCCGCTGTCACGAAGAAGTACGAATCTCACGCCGCTATTGGACATGTACGTTATTCTACAACTGGCAAGAGTACCTTAAATAATGCACAACCGATCAAGGTGAAAGAGCTTTGTATTGCCCATAATGGGACAATTGCAAATGTGGATCAGTTGACATCAATGGTAGGTGGTTGCTCATTTACGCCTCAGTCAATGACCGACACACTAGTTGCTGCACAGCATCTAGCAGGGCATCTCGCAAAAAAAAATGACATAACTGAGGCGCTCACTATCCTAAAACAGGAAATGATCGGTTCGTTCTGCTTCACATTTTTAACCGGAGACGGGTCGGTCTACGCAGCAAGGGATCCGAAAGGGTTTAGGCCCCTTGTTGTCGGATTACACAAACCTTCTAACACCTACATTGTGGCATCTGAATCCTGTGCCCTCTCTGCTGTGGGGGCATACTTGCTAAGGGACGTGGAGCCTGGTGAGATACTTCAGATCAACGATACTGGACTTAGATCTGAATATTTCGCAAGAGAGAATCCTCATGCGCATTGTGCATTTGAATACACATACTTTGCACATCCCACTAGTATTATGGAAGGTGTTAATGTATACGCAGCTCGTAAACGTATTGGTGAATTCTTGGCGAGAGAATTTAAGTTTCCTGACGCAGACCTTGTGATACCGGTTCCAGATTCAGCTCGTCCGGCCGCCCTTGGATACGCACTTGAAGCTGGACTCCCATTCGAGGAAGGGCTAATGAAGAACAGATATAGCAAGAAGGGGTCGATGCGGAGCTTTATCGAGCCTTATCATGAGACACGGGTAGAAATTAACAAAGGGATCATTCCGCTGGCCGACGTGATACGGGGAAAAAATATCGTCGTCGTGGATGATAGCATAGTTAGAGGGATAAGTTCTGCCTCAATAATAAAAATGCTTAGAGAGTACGGGGCAAAGAAGATTAGTATGATAGTAACCTATCCGCCAGTTCGTTATCCCTGTTATGCTGGCATTGACTTTCCTTCTCAGGAAGAACTCTTGGCGTACCAACAGGTGCAGGAAGATACGGTCGAAACCACAGATATTGCACACAAGGTTGCACACTCCTTGGGAGCAGATTTTGTTGCTTATAATAAGACGTCCACACTTGCAAAGGCTATCAATATAGCAGAAAAGGAGTTGTGCTTTACTTGCACAACTGGTGACTATTCGCCACTGGGGGTCAAACCATTGTTTAAATCTCGTGCAGTGTTGAAGGGTAGAAGCTAAGATTTCTTAGCATTAAGCTCTTCCTCAACCCTCTCTGCGCTAGCAATCACCTTCCCCCTCATATCAACACGATAGCATTCTAGTTTAGAAAGAATTTCGTGATACTTAATAGCTAATATTTGACATGCGAGTATTGCCGCATTGGCTGAACCATTTATGGCAACCGTAGCAACAGGGATCCCTGAGGGCATCTGGGCTATTGACAGAAGAGAATCAATTCCGTCAAGGCTAGAGGTTTTAATGGGGACACCTATGACCGGCAATAGCGTAACTGAAGCAATCATGCCAGGTAGGTGAGCTGCACCTCCTGCTCCGGCAATTATTACTTCCAACCCTCTTTCTTTGGCACCTTCTCCATATGATATCATCTCATGAACAGTCCTATGTGCAGAAACGATCTTTATCTCATGCGCTATTTCAAAGTGTAGCAAAGTATCTGACGCCTTTTTCATTACGGGAAGATCTGATTCGCTCCCCATTATGATCCCGACTAGCATACTATTCATAATTACATCAAGTCTTGCTTATTATTCTTAAATTACTCTTTGCTTTTTTCGATTTATTGATTGCATCCGAGAGGGAGCTAGCGGTTATTGTTACATGACCGAGCTTTCGCCTAGGTTTTGAAATACGTTTACCATACAGATGCAATTTCAGTCCTTCTATGCTTAGAAGCTCGTGTAGGCCATCCAAATAGTATTCACCCTCAAATCCTGTTGGTCCCAATATATTGACCATCACCGTCGGAGACCTTAGGCGAGGCTTCGGAAGTGGTAGGTTCAAGATAGCTCTGATATGTTGTTCAAACTGAGAGATAGAGCAACCTTCAATACTATAGTGCCCGGAATTGTGTGGCCTAGGAGCAATTTCATTAATCAGAATCTCTCCATTTGAGTTTAGGAACATTTCAACACAAAAAATTCCTGAACCCTTTAAGACATCTACTGTCCTTTCTGCTATTTCTCGAGCCTCCTTCTCTTTACTCTTGGGTATCCTCGCAGGAACCAAAGTAGTATCCAGAATGCTGTTAGAATGTTTATTCTCTGCCACAGGAAAGGAGGAGACTTGGCCAGATTCATTTCTGGCAACCATGACAGAGAGTTCCTTCTTGAAATGTATGACCTCTTCAACCATCCACTTTCCAAGGCTATTCCTATTTGCTGCGTTAATGATATCCTTCTCAGCGTAAATTAGTCGGTTCCCTCTTCCGTCGTACGAATCCTCGCAAGCCTTCAAAATTAGGGGGAATCGATCTGAGATAATATTCCCACTTTGGGCAATGTCTTCCACTAAAGCAAAATTAGGAACAGGCAAATTTTTTTCTTGCAAAAAGACCTTCTGTCGATACTTGTTCTGAATTATTTTCAGAGTCTCTGGAGCGGGATGGATAGTCTTTTTAGCAAGACTTAAATCTAGAAGAACGTCCGAATCTGCCAATTCTATTTCGTAAGTAAGAACATCAACGAGCTCTGACAGTTTCCTTATAGCAGTCTGGTTTCTGAAATTGGCGACCAGCAGATCATCTACTACCGATGAGGCAGGACATTCTGGGTCTGGATCCAGAATATGCACTTTAATTGACATACGCTTTGCTTCTTGCGCAATCATCTTCCCCAACTGACCACCTCCAATAATTCCAATTGACGGCTCATGTTGAGGAATGATTCGCGTTGTATTGTACAATTGAATGTTAAATCATGTCAGTAGTTATACTAATAAACGGTAGTGTTAACTTTTAAAATAGACGGATAAACTCAATTTGATAAATTCAAATAACGCGGAAAACTGCTTTCCAATGGTATGAAAGATAAAACTAATTTGTTTCAAAAGGTATGTGACGAAGTGATTTCATTAGATGATTCAATTCGGTTTGCCGGCATTTCGGACAAAGAGGGGAAGCTACTCGCCGTGTCAGAGCGTCAAAATCTAAAGCCTTTGCTTTCGGATGAAGAAAGGGCTCAGTATGCAATCACGGCAGCCACAAGACAATACACTAGACTACGCTGGGAGTACCATCTTGGACGAATCCATTACGCGAGTTCCCGATACGAGCATCTTGCCAGAGCGACAATTCCTATTGCAGATGTGAATAGCACATTATACTACGTGCTTTTACTATCCTTCGACCCTGATATCCAAAATCTTCACAAGCTAATAATGGATACTGTCATTCCAAAAATAAGGAAGTGGAAAAAGCGGCTATTATTAGAGAATATGGGAACAAATTGAACGCAATGACAAGGATAACTCATTTAAAGGCCTTTTAGTAAATTTCTGTAATACATCGGGTATTAGTATCACTGTTTTGCGGAGATTCCTCCATCTACCGTAATTATGCTACCCGTTACCCACCTTGCGTCAAATGAACACAGAAATGATACAGTTCCTGAAATGTCCTCTGGTGTCCCTATCTTCCTCAATGGAAACGAAGTTTCAAGTAATTTTCGGGCGTTCTCATCCTGCAGGTAAGGATCTATAATTGGGCTTTGTATAGTAGATGGAACGACACAATTGCATCTGATACCAAACGGTCCGTACTCAACTGCAATACTCTTGGTTAACATGATTATACCTGCTTTTGTTACGCCATATATAGACAATGGCACATTCGGTATCGCTCTGATTCCTAACAAGGAGGATATGTTAACTATACTACCACTCTTATTCTTGAGCATAAACGGAAGGACAGCCTTTGTCATTCTAAAAGTCCCGAATAGATTCGTATTAATCAGTAGGTTCCACTGTTCCTCCGTCATTAAGTGGAATGGAGTTGGATCACTGATAATCCCAGCGTTATTAACCAGAATGTCGACGGTTTCAAATTTGGATACCGTTTGCTCTGCTGCGCTCATCACTTCACCTTCTCGTGTTAGATCTGCCTTTATTGCAAGGACGTTCTTCTTCTCCTGAATCACTTCAGCAACCTTATCGAGACTTTTCCTATTTCTTCCGATAAGTACAACTTTGCACCCTTCAGATGCAAGCCTTTTGACAGTCGCTTTCCCAACTCCACCGGCAGCACCTGTAATTACCGCTACTTTGCCTTTGAGCTTCATTATCGCTAAAATCGCCTAAGTTTTTAAAGAGTCTTTCGCCTCTGACACGTGGTACTTGTTCTTTATGAGTCATTTACCGAACATAATAATAATACAGCGGAATGTATCTTATTTTACGAAGGATTGGTTCTATGATTATGAAGATATTACTAGATACTAGTGCAATAATAGATGGCGAATTTGCTAGAATACTTGAAAGAAGTAAGGATTCTGATTATTCTACTATCATCATCCCAGTCGCTGCATTGGACGAATTGCAATCCCAAGCATCCACGAATAAGGAACACGGTTTCATTGGTCTGAATGAAATTAAGAAGATTAGGGGCCTATGCAAGAACAGGAATATAGAATTGAAATTTGCTGGTGGAAGACCCTCCATGAATGATATTAATTTGGCGACTCGAGGCCGAATTGATGCAATAATTAACGAACTTGCATTAATCGAAGAAGCAACATTAGTGACCGCGGATTACGTGCAATCCCAAGTCGCAGAAGCCTATGGTATTCGAACTTGGCATATCCCTCGCCGTTTTAATAGGACAACTCTAAGCTTTGAAGAATACTTCGACGAACATACAATGAGTGTCCACATGAAAGAAGGTGTTCTACCCGTCGCCAAGAGAGGTATCCCCGGGGACTTTCGCCTTGAAACCTTGGCCGATAGTCCGACCACGAGGACTGAACTAATGTCGAATGTGAGAGAAATTTCGGAGCTATGCAGGAATCATGAAATAGGAACGGTTGAACTCAGCCTAAATGGAGCAACGGTTTATCAATATGGTAACTATAGAGTTGCAGTAACGAAGCCACCGTTTTCTGATGGCGTGGAAATGACTGTTGTAAAGCCAATTGTGAAACTACGAATTCAGGATTATCAGCTGTCTGACAAGTTAAAGCGCAGACTCGATGAAGCAGCCGAAGGCATAGTCATTGCCGGACCACCGGGTTCTGGTAAGAGCACTTTCGCGAGCAGCTTGGCTGAATATTATGTTGATAGAAGTAAGATTGTTAAGACGTTTGAATCTCCCAGAGATTTGCAGGTTAAGAAAGAAATTACACAATACGGCCCGTTAGAAGGAAGTTTTGAAAACGCGGTAGATATCTTGCTTCTTGTACGACCAGATTACACAGTGTTCGACGAAGTAAGAAGGAGAACAGATTTTGAAGTGTTTTCAGACATGAGACTGGCAGGTGTCGGAATGATAGGAGTCCTTCATGCTTCCTCCTCGCTAGATGCAATTCAGCGTTTCATCGGACGAATTGAACTTGGAATGATCCCCCACATTATAGACACCATTATTTTTATTAAAAATGGATCAGTAAGCAAGGTTTTTGATATCTCACTTACCGTTAGGGTCCCATCTGGTATGTCAGAGCCAGACCTGGCGCGGCCTCTCGTTGAAATCAAGGATTTTGAAACACAGGAGGTAGAATACGAGATTTATACTTACGGCGAGGAAAATGTAGTGGTTCATGTTGGTAGTTTGGGAAAACCTGATATTCAGCAGAATGCCATAAAAAGATTGGCATCGGCGCAGATCAAGGACACTATTCGGAGGTTTGATCCGGGAGCAGAAATTAAGATCCTATCGGAGAACAAAATCCAAGTCAGGGTGGATAAGGAAGCAGTTCCTCGATTAATTGGCAAAGGAGGATCAACAATAAACGAATTGGAAAATGTTCTTGGCGTGAGTATCGACGTCGAGGCGAAAACACCGGCATTAGGTAAACAAATTGAATTTGATATTATGGAAGCTGGTTCTGCAATCACTTTTCTGACAAATGGAAATGCAGTCGGAAAAGCAATTGACATCTATGTTGAAAATGATTTTGTTCTAAATAGCCAAGTAGGGAAGAAAGCAAGGGTGAAAATCGACAAGAGGTCGGCGAGCGGCAAAAAATTGATCAACGCTTTCCTTTCCGGCCAGGAAATAAAGATCTTCCTCAGTAAATCAGTTGACTATTGATTCCATTTTTTGATTTAGGAAGTTATGAAGTAAAATACAGCGGAACATTAGGCTGCCTAGGGGTCGTTGAACTATGGGCTGACGCACTGGGCCTACAGAAGCTTTATTTAAAAGATCAGCCTCGTTTTAAGGGGCAGGGCGATGTAATTGGGTAACTTAAGAAAAGACTATGTTCTTGAAAAGTTTGTAATTCTTCCGTATCAAATGAATAACGCTACTGCAAGCGCGGATGTTCAATCTGGATGTCCTTTCTGTCCTGGCAACGAATTACTGACTGAGCGGGCCACTCTTGCTCTTGTGGCTAAAGACGGGATCCTCAAGCGGTTATCTGACACTGAGGAGAGTCCGATAGAGGAATGGTGTGTTCGCGTGTTTCAGAGCAGCAATCCATCCGTCACAACGTTGGAGACTGTCGATTACACAGATAAGCCTCACTATAGCGAACCAGCATACGGATATCATCAGATTGTTGTAGCTTCTCCAGATCACAACGCAAATTTGTCTTCGATATCAATTGAACAATGGACTAATGTCCTTCTTGTCATTCAGGATAGGGTTAGATGGCTATACACCCAGAAAGGGGTAACTTACGTATCAATTTACGTGAATGATGGAACTGCCGCAGGTGCTGCTTTGTCCCACCCACATTTGAATATCCTAACATTGTCCACAATTCCTCCAGTTATAGAAACTGAGGCTGAGGCGGCTCACAAATTCATGAACGAAAACGGAAATTGCCCAGCCTGTCTAACACTTGGGGTCGAATCAGAGGGACCTAGGCAAATATTATCCACTGATACTTATTTAGCATTCTGTCCCTGGGCATCAAGTTACCCGTACGAATTTTGGATTTATCCTAAGAAACACATGACTACCTTCTCTAAGATCAGCCAAAAGGAAATAAGCGGATTAGCAATGATTCTAAGAGCAACACTGGGAGGGTTGTCGAGAGCGCTTAATAATGTTCCCTTTAATTTGGTGTTTCACCTTTCACCTGAAAAGAAAAATAGCAGACAGATTCACTGGCATATCGAGGTATATCCGCAGCTCCATACTTGGTCCGGTCTTGAACGAGGGTACGGTGTCTATGTGAATAGGATTGGACCTGAGAAGGGCGCGGAGATACTTGGAGCAGCTTGTAGAAAAGAATTGGCCGAACTTGTGGGTATTACCTGACGCTGCATTAGTTGTTGGTCAACACATGGCGAAGTTAGAAAGCTGGACTTCTATTGGGGCAATAGCAATGGGCTCGCTTTTTGTTTCAATGATGATATCGTTTTATGCCTTCCTGGTTGGCCCAGAAGGGGAAGGTCCGAATGTGGATGTCGATCCGGGAGCACTACTTGCACAAACGATTTCAATTTCAGGGGCACCTAGTCTTATTTTGGCTGGTGTCGTTTTTGGTCTGTCGTTCCGAAGTAGAAATGTCTTTGCCGGGGTCATTCTAGTTTTGACAGGGTTGGCACTTGCAATAGGAATGTGGATTGTCGATACCATGATACAAGGTATTGATATTCAATTTATAACATTAGGATTGGAATATGCACCAAAAATTTTTGTTATAGCTGGAGTAGGAGTACTAGTTTTGGGAACCTACATTGCTAAATTTGCACCGCAGAGCAGGATCAGGCATACAAGTGACTATGAACAATAATCCTTGAATCAAGTCTGCATATTGTAGTGAAATTGAAAAAGGATCGATGCAGTTCGCGGACCAATTAATGTGACTCCGCGGGTACTTAATTGTTTGTTGATACATATTCTAAAATCACTCTCTCGTGTACAATGATTCAAGATTTGAGGAATTCTAGGTCTTAATGTTTTTTAACACATTGGCAACACATAAACTACTCCTTTAAAATTGAGGTCAAGATCTCCTCGCTCTCAAGCAATTTCTAATTACTGACACATCAATTATGTGAAGAAGCTAACAATATTTAACCTAATCAGAAGGGATACGGTCCCTTAGGCCATTGCAAGCAGGAAAAGGAAGGATACCTATTGTAGCCAGTCTACAAATCCAGTCAAGAGCTCATAGCCAAGTACCTGACGCTTCTACCGCATTCCACATTTTAGCGGTTAACACTACACAATTTTGTTCTGAATTGGACTAACAGTACTAGACTGCCAGTAAGTTGATCGTATTCTTAGATCAAATAGTTAGTATCTGCTCGCTTATATTTTTCCAAGCTTTTTAACAAATTTCTTGTACTCATCTAGATAAGTTTTCTTATCTCCTATGTCTACAAAGCCGGAATCTATCGTGAAGCCTCGAACTATTTTTTTATCCTTCAGAGCTTTTTTTACTGCTTCATCCATTCCGTACGCACTGGACTTAGGTACGAGTTTAAAGAATTCTGGTTCAACAACGTAACATCCGATATTTATTAAACCAGTAATTTCAGGCTTTTCGTTCCACGAAGCTACTTTGTTAGATTTTCCGACGACTTCTATTACTCCGTACTTTAAGTTTGTCCTATATCGAAGTAGCGCCATGGATAAAAATGCCTTTGACTTCTTGTGTTCGCGGATCATCCTGTGAATATCGAATTCATAAATGGAGTCACCATAGAGGCAAACAAACGTCTCATTTGCAAGGAATTTTTCGGCAGTCTTCAACTGGCCGGCCGTCGCCAATGGTCTGTCTGCTCTCGCATAGTCGATCTTAACTCCAAATCTTCTGCCATCTTCGAAGTAATCTTCTATTGTTCTATGAAGATAGCTTACGCAAATCACAACATGATCAATCTTGTTGGAACTTCTATTTGTCAACCAACTGATGATATGCTCTAGAAGAGGCTTATTGCCTAAAGGCAACATAGGCTTTGGAATAAAAAAAGTGTACGGTTGGAGTCTGGTCCCGAGCCCTCCTGCCAAAATAACGGCCTTCACAGCATCTTTTCACTTCGTAAGTCCTGTATATACTTAACAATCTGGAACCCAATTTATTACCAAATGTCAGGCGGATTTTTTGAGATACGCAACCAAGATATTGTTGACCTTTCTAACCAGAAGAGATGGATTTATATCGAATACCACAATCATGGCTTCTTTTCCTATGTCGCCTAAATGATAGATTACATCCGCATTAGGGTTGATTTGTAGTGCCTTTTCAATTCCCCAGGGGATCGACATTCCTTCTGTCTCTTTCCTGTCATGCGGTTCGACCCGCCTGTCATACGACGATACGATAAATTTTTTTTTGCAAATTCCAAGAATTTTTTCGTCATATCGTAAATTAATGGCAGATCGAAAGAGAGGATGTACTTTCATATAACTGAGGACTGACGAGCCTACGTGTTTCGACGCCCCGAAATGAATACGTCCCACAGCCTTCGATCGGTTACCCACTCGCGCAATTCTTCCTTCCACAGCAGCGACGTCTGACAGTCCTTTGGGGTGACCAATGGCATATGCTAAGTTGGACGAAGTTTCCGGTATTAGAAAACCGAAATTTTCAATTGATTCAATATAACTAACAGCAATATCCAGCTCCTTCAGAACAATGAATCTATCTGAATTCGAATTTAGAGAAAGAATAGGATCAACCACAAATGACCCTTTTCCTACCTGTATCGAATTGGTCATACCCGAGAAGATGTATTCATTCGCTAGGTGACAAGCCTGTTCTAAAGGGATTTGCCTTGCTAATTCGGCGGTGATGGCAGCTGAGAAATTGCACCCTAAGCCGTGTAACGCGTTCGTTCTTGTTCGTTCTTTTTTGAATCTTACTACTCGTCTTTCTTGAGTAAGGAGGAAATCTGTAATACCTTTAGATTTAGTAGAATGACCGCCTTTTATTATTACATTTGATGCACCCATCTCCAAAAGTGTGATTGCTGCATCCATTATTTCGTCCGTTGACATTATTTTCATTCCAGAAATAGCCTCAGCCTCGGGCAAGTTAGGGGTTAGCAAGTACGACATGGGAACAATAACCTTTTTAAAATACTCAAGGTCATTCTTAAGAATTAAGCTATAGCCTGTTCCAGTGGAGAGTATCGGATCTACAACAATTGGGAATTTGGCATCCTTAAGTTTTTGGAATACTTCTTTCATTATTTCAGCGTTAAATACCATTCCTATTTTAACGGCGGCCAATTTGAAGTCAGATAAGACTGCTTTCAACTGACTGGAGATTATTTTAGGAGGAAGAGGATAGATGTCTCTCAATTCGAAGGTATTCTGTGAAGTTATCGCAGTCACCACAGAACAACCAAAAACGCCGTGAGCTGAAAAAGTCTTTATATCAGCTTGTATTCCGGCTCCTCCTCCAGAATCACTTCCAGCGACTGTCAACGCTATCTTCAACACAACAGAACTTAGGATTTGAGCACATTTTATACGTTGGTTGAAAAATCGTCCCTATCCAAGTTTGGACATAATTGTTTCAACGAACTTGAAATTTTCCTGTAAATAATCAGGTCGCAATAAGAATAAATCTGGTTCAATATTGTTCTTTAGGATTGAGTTCAGCCCCTTCAAAAGCTATCTATATCTTACTGGACGGCGTAGGCGATTTACCACATCCTTCACTTGAAGGACTTACTCCGCTAGAAGCAGCACGAACACCCTCATTAGACCAGTTGACTTCGTACGGCTGTCTGGGAAGTGTGGTCAGCGTAGCAAAGGGAATTGCACCCCAATCCGACATTGCAGTTTTCAACATGCTGGGATACGATTTCAAGGATGTCAGGTATCCAGGGCGTGGAGTTGTAGAAGCGCTGGGTATGGGAATAGATTTTAAGAATGGTGACCTAGTACTCAGAGGAAACTTTGCAACTATCGACAAACAAGGGAATATAACTGATAGGAGGGCAGGTAGGGTTATTGAATACGGTGAAGCCCTCGAGATATGCAAGACACTGGAAAAAAGCCTGAAGTTCACGCGTAATATCAGCGTCACGTTGCAACCAAGTGTAGGGCATCGAGTAATCGTTAAATTTAGTGATCCTTCTATTAAGCTCTCATCAAAGGTATCGAACACAGATCCGGCATATGATCGGATTGATGGAATTGGGATAGCCAGAGATGACAAGAGCATGAAAATTCAAGATAGTGTACCAGAGGAGGATGGTGATTCTGCTGCCTCCTCAGCACAGGTAATCAATGAATTCGGCAGACAGACAGTGCAAATATTAGAAAACCACCCAGTGAATCATCGTAGGCTTGATAGCGGATTGAAGCCGATGAATGCGATCTTATTGCGAGATTCTGGAAATTATTTGCCTGCGATTGAACCAATTTCAACACGGTATGGTTTGGAGTTCGGTTCCGTAGTCGATATGCCGGTAGAGGTTGGAATTTCAAGGATATTAGGGATGCACTTCATAACAGGTGGTGACATTGACGCTTATCAAGAAAAGGCAAGTAAGTGTCTGGAACAAGTCAAGAAATATGATATTGTCTACGTACATATCAAAGGCCCTGATGAATTTGGTCATGATGGTAATGCACATGGTAAAAAGGTGTGCATAGAACAAATTGATAATCTCTTTTTTGGCACGTTACTAAAGAATGTGGACTTGTCAAAAACAATGCTAATTGTTTCAGGCGATCATTCCACGCCTTGTATAAGAAAAGCACACACAGATGATCCTATCCCCGTGTTATTCACCGGTGCGGGTGCTGATAAAGATAAGAGTCAGAGGTTTACGGAAAAGGAATCTTTGCAAGGGAGCAGAGGATCAATGAGGGGTATTGAGATACTACCTTTCGTTAGGAAGACGTTTTTAGGACGACCGTAAAAATGATATAACTTCCCATCGATATCCTAGAACCTACCGGACATCAGATTCCCCTTACAGAGTTGACAGACTCCTTCATCTATATTTGATTCAATATTGTGGTGTATATCGCAGATAATCAAAGAGTGACGAATATAGTTGCAGAGTTCAATAAATTTTGACATAGTATAAGGTGTATATGCTTTGTTTGACGCCAAGTCTCGCGCTATATCATCAATCATTTCGATTATTTGATCCACTAGGCTAAGTTTCGACATCAATTCTGTATCTCCTCTGGTTCCCCTAACATAATTGCTAACAGCTGCCTGTGTTACCCCAAGCACTTTAGCAACAACCTCTTCCTTCATATCATATTCACCAGTTAGTTTTCGTGCTAGAATAGCTCTAACTGCGGGTATGAGAGATTTAGCTTCTATTTCCGAGGGTAGCAGCATTTGATTATAAGGAATTTCGACTTTTTTATTATATAAAGTTATTTGGTAATAAACAATTCGCCTGAAATGGGGATTGAATATTTTTAAATACATGTGCCCAGTGGATCTACTAACGATATGCATATCCAAAATTTTGAATTAGAAGGGGGATTATTGTTATAAATGAAGATAAAATTTGGATTTACTCAAGGACTAAACGTTGCAAGACTTGGATTAGACGAAACTCAGATTATGACTGCATGTCAAATGGCAGACAGAATGAACTATGATTCCGTGTGGATGATGGATCATTCAAACGTTCCTCAGTGGAAGAATGCGGTCGTTAATGACGCGTGGTTGATGTTATCAGCCATAGGAGCAGTGACTCAGAATGTTGAACTAGGCACTTGCGTCACCGATGCTATTAGGAGGCATCCTTCGACCATTGCACAGTCTACGATAACCCTGGACAGGATAACAAAAGGGCGGTCAATTCTAGGAATAGGAGCGGGTGAAGCTCAAAACGTAGTAGACTTTGGTATTGAATTTGAGAAACCTGTGACAAAATTCAAAGAACAGTTAGAAGTGATCGAAAAATTGTTCGGGTCTGACCCAGACAATCGTGTAAACTATGATGGTAGCTACTACAAGCTGATAAATGCCTGCCTACAAACGAAGAGTATTCGTAAACCCCGTCCACCAATTTACATAGCAGCAGGAGCGCCCAAGACATTAGATTTATGTGCACGTTACGGAGACGGATGGATCCCCATTGGGTACACACCTGAACTTTTTAAACATCACGCTTCGGTGATCAGAGAAAAGGTAAAAGAACATGATAGGAATCTAGACGATTTCCAGTTCGCTAACGACGTGGACATATACTTCACTGAAGATGGGGAGGAGGCATGGAACAAGATGAAGAATGCCGTGAAAGTTAGCTTGTACAAACCGGAATTACTCAAGGTCCACAATATCGAACAAGACTCAGAGTTCGACTTTCGGAGGTATTTTACAGAGTATGCAATGAACAAGCCCGAATTGATGCAGCAGATGAAACGTGCAGCTCTCAAGATTCCTGATAATGTTGCTAGGTCGGCAATAGGAGTGGGCAGGCCCGATGATGTAATAGAAATGCTTGAACGGTTCATTAAGGCTGGAACCAACCACTTTATTATACGCTTCTGGGGTGAAGGCTATTTCAAGAATATTGAGACGTTCGGGAACAAGGTAATACCGTATTTCAAAGATAGGAAAGACAACTGAGTTTTAGTTGAAGTATGAGTCAATTAAACTCTGATTTTTTGAGGCCGGCTTCTTTCCTATTTGACCTGGGCTTTCTCCTTCCCGTTTGTTTTGCCACATGAGAGCCTCTGCTTCATAACCTAAGCTCCGCAGTCTCATAGCAAGATAATCTGCAAATCCGTGAATTGTGTACACTTTCTCAGGTTTGCAGTGCTTTACGATTTCGAGCAACTCGTTGCAATCAGAATGATCGCTTATTGGAATTGCATAATCTAAGCCCATCACCTGCCCAAATCTTGCTCTTGTAGCCCAACCGGTGAAACCTACCGTAACTGCATTGCAACACGATTTCATAGTTTTGACGAATTCTGCACCCCTGCTCATAAAAGGAGATATCATTATCCATGGTACACCACGTTGAAACATTCCTCTCTCCCTTGCTTGTGAAAAAGACATACCTTCTTTCAATGGTACTCCCAATTGCCTATAGACAGAGTTCATTTCGTGCACTGATTCATGGACGATCAGAGGATCCCAATGCCTAAAAAATTCAGTGAGCAGTTGAGCCTTTCCTAATGGATAGCCCATTAAAATCAATGGAATGCCTCGGCTATACATCTTCGATATCAACTCATTGGTTTTGTGAATGCATTGCTCCAGAGAAGGAAAAACATACTCTGGTCTTGCGAAAGTAGATTCCACGATTAAGTTCTTAGCTTTGGGAAGCCTTACACCCTTTAAGAAAGCTCGATCACGTATCGATATGTCTCCGGTATAAAAGAGCTCATCAGGAATCAGAAAGCCTCTCGAACCTAAAATATGTCCGGTATCCACAAGATCGTATTCCTCAGGTGTCGCTATTGGTGCTTCCAAGTCATGCCCTCTAGAATTAGCTATCACTGCTGTGGCTTCAGAAGCTAATATTTTCCGTGAGCCATTTCGTTGCTTTCTACGCAAAGAAAGATGATCCGTGTGAGCGTGTGAAACAAACGTAAAGTCAGATTGAGAGTCTCGCTTAGGATCCAACGAGATAGACTTACCGCCAACTTCAACTGCCAAGACTCCATCATTAATTGCGACTTGGATTCTCAATCTAGAACCCTTGACCCCTTCTTCGCCGAAGTATTTTAATGTTGATGTGTGCGAACAGCCACCTTAACGAACCTGTTTGGAGCGGACTGCGCCACGATTCAGATAAATAATAGCAAACAAGCAAATGTACGAGTTAATTTATGAAACTCGCCATACTGATATCCGGCCGAGGAAGCAATATGGATGCAATACTAACGGCTATTAAGCAGGGGCATATGCCGCAAGCTCAGCCGGTTTTGGTTCTTTCAAATCTGCCGGAAGCACGTGGTCTTACTATCGCGAGAGAAAAGTTTGGATTGCATACCGAAGTGTTAGTTAGCAACGATCTTAAGGGTTGGGAGTACGACAAAAATGTGACGACTTTGCTTCAAAAATACGAAATATCTCCAACAAATGGTCTGATTTGTCTGGCAGGTTTCATGAGATTGTTGAGCCCTCAATTTGTCTCCCTCTTCAGAAATAGAATTATAAACATTCACCCTTCATTACTTCCTTCCTTTCCTGGGTTACATGCTCAACGCCAAGCCTTAGAATATGGGGTAAAGATAAGCGGTTGCACAGTCCATTTTGTTGATAAGGGATTAGACACTGGCCCTATTATCATCCAAAAGAGCACCCCCGTCCTGCAATCTGACACCGAAGGATCCTTATCCGACCGTATCCTAAGAGATGAACATCTAGTCTATCCCGAGGCAATTAAGTTGATTACAGAAGACAGGGTCAAGATCTCGGGAAGGATGGTATTGATCAATGGTGAGCACTAGCAAAGAATCAATGAGGGTTTTGGGTTTTAGGCATTACATGAATTAATCTAAGTTGGCTGCGTCGCAAAAGGTGTTCATGTGTGAAGGAATACAATAAAAAGGTGTTCTGAGATGATCAAAAGGTGACGTACGCATCGAGTTCTAGCATTGCTACAAGTAAGAAAATCTTGCGGAGTGAAATGTTGGCCAAAAGGGACGGTCTAACTGAATTAGAAATACATAACAAGAGTAAGCAGATACAAGAAACATTTGCAGCTAGCCACTTCTTTAAGGAATCTAGAGTATTGGGGGTGTATTTAGCTCATGGCTCAGAGGTTAGGACCCAGAGAATTATTGAAGCAGGTTTTGAAAACAAGAAGATTATAGGTGTGCCTCGAGTCATAGATTCATCATCAATAAAGTTCTATGAGATCGAACCCTCTAGTATAAATTTTCTTCTCAAGGGAAAATTCGGTATTCCAGAGCCGAAAGGAACAGAAAGAGATATCACTAAATTAATAGATCTGCTGATCGTTCCGGGCATCGTTTTTGATTTACACGGTTACAGATTAGGTCACGGAATGGGATACTACGATAGGTTTCTAAAAAGTAAAGAAAATATGACAGTTATTGGGCTAGCATTCGATTTTCAGCTTACAAAGACACGGTTTCTCCCCCATGATAATCATGACATGAAGATTGACAATATCTTAACCGAGACAGGCTTCATCCCAATGATCTAGGTTGAACATGTCCCAATATCCTTTCTATAGTATTGTCCACTTTCACCCCAGGTTATTTCATCGACGACTTCATATGCCCGTTGCCTTGCTTCTCCCAGTTTAGGTGCAAGTGCTGTTACAGAGAGTACTCTTCCACCGTTAGTCGCTATACGACCAACGGAATCATGTGTGGTTCCAGAGTGAAATATGTTGATTTCTTTCGGATATGCATTTTTCAAACCGTGTATGATCTGTCCCTTGGGGTACTCCGAAGGGTAACCCCTTGCAGCCATTACAACACAGACTGAAGTCTGTTCCTTCCATCGCATAGGTGGGAGATCGTCTAATTTGCCAGCCTCTGCAAAGCAGAGATACTCGAAGAGATCAGACTCCATTCTTACCATCAAGGATTGGCATTCAGGATCACCCATCCTAGCATTAAACTCTAATACGCTAGCTTTCCCTTTGTTGTCAATCATTAATCCAGCATAGAGGAACCCGGTAAAGGAAACTGACTTAGATTTCATAGCGGAAACCGTCCGATCTATGATATTATGAATGATTTCTCTCTGCAGATCTTGGCTAACATATGGGACCGGGGAAAAACTGCCCATTCCCCCTGTATTAGGACCAATATCACCGTCAGCAATATTCTTGTAGTCTCTACAGGTGGGAAATGCCTTGATGGTATCACCATCTGAAAGAACTATGAGAGAAACCTCCTTTCCTCTAATTCTTTCCTCGATCACAATTCGGTCGCCTGCTTCGCCAAAAATTCTTTTTACCATCATCTCTTCAATGGCATTGATTGCCTCTTCCTGGCTCCCGCAAACAATCACTCCTTTCCCGCCTGCTATACCGTCAGCCTTTATAACAAGGTCTTGGGATTGCTTTAGCGCATAGTCTGTTGCCTTTTGGTGGTCAGTGAATGATGAAAATTCTGGTGTTGGAATTCCATTGGATCGCAAAATGTCTTTGGCAAATGACTTGCTTGTTTCAATTTTAGCGGCTCCTGAAGATGGACCAAAAATCCTCAGATCCCTTGCCGAAAAGAAGTCCACAATCCCCGTTGAAATTGGTGCTTCTGGTCCTACTATTGTAAAACAATTCTTGCTTCGTGCAAACGCAGCTAACCTATCGAACTCATAAGGTTGAATCGGTACATTGTTTACGGTGCCTGCGTTCCCCGGAGCAAAGTAAACGCCTTCTACGAGACTACTCTGAGCAATTTTCCAGCCCAAGGCATGCTCTCTTCCTCCCCCACCAACTATTAGGACACATTTACTCGATTGTTTCAATAAGTGTAGACAGAAACGCCAAGATGTATTAAATAGTTATGATACAGTTGAGTGAATATCCATTTACTTCGAATACTTCCTTCTGTTAGCATTAGCGGGTATAACATTAGGAACATATCAAATAATTTGGCAACATTTCAGTTTAAATAATATGCTATTGCCTATCAAATTAAAGGGATTTCAGTGTGAAAGACTACGACCATGTTATAATATGGACCGATTATTTTAATCGCAATTTATCCCGAAGGAAGGGGAGAAAAGTTTCGAAGGATATTGCTATCTTTGACCCTTCAATTCAAGAACTGGTTGATGCTTCCAAATCTGCTGGATTTGCTGTAAGCGCTGACAGCACAAACGAAACTGCGAGGTTTCCCAGAAGGTCATATGTGAGATCGGGTTACGTCATGTTGGCGAAAAATGCAAACTCGAAAAAATCCAATATTATGCTCACGTTAGCGGAAAGGATAGCACAAAATCGAGCAAGATTATCAAAAAGACGATAACTTATGTGTCAGAAGATCTAAAGAATTTATAATTATGACTATGGAAGCTTGTGACGAAATGTATTGGGGTCATAACTGAGGAATGTCATCGACAATTGAAGCTGGAGAAGTCATTCATATTGCTAAGAGTGGTCGCTTGATATTGAAGATTGGCAAAGGTATTGACTTGAAACCTGGTGAAAGCCTATTTGATGATGCAGGCAAAAAGGTCGGAAGGGTAACAGAACTCATAGGCCTAGTCAGGGCTCCTTACGCTTCAGTACTTTTGGTAGATAGTCGGATTAAGGGAACCTCTGGGAGTAAATTGTTCAGATTTTCATCTCAGAGAGGCGTACCTTCAAAGACTAGGAAGAAATCACGACCGTCTAGGAATAAGAGACGTAGTTACAGCAGATCCTAAACCAATGAAAGACAATTAGCTATTCTCTTGCAAACCGGTGTTTGACTCTAGTTCACTATTTTCTGTATTGACTATCGCCAATCTTGTGTTTAGAATGCTTTTTTCCACGCATCGATGCGGTTAGTAACATCGAGTCCTGAAACATCTCAGGTGGAAAATAATTCAATTGGTCGACCCTGTTTACATTACAGGGTTTGACGGGTTTCTGAATTTTCGAATTCCTTCAGCTTTGAGGGATGTAAAAAGATAGTCTTCCACTCTTATCCCTGTAGCTGACACCAAATTCTGTAAGGTGCCTCAATTGATTCGAATCAAAAATTGTTCCATCCTGACATACTAATCTGTCGTTTATACAGCAACTTCCGCAAATCCCGATCGCACATTTCATATATCTCTCCAAACTAGCCTCAACCGGTATAGAAAATCTTTCTCCTAATTTCTGAACTCCTTTCATCATTAGTTCAGGTCCGCACGTATATAACATTTCAAACTTTTTGGACAGCAGAATCGACTCCGCCAAGTCTACCGTCGATCCCTCGAATCCATAAGTTCCGTCGTCAGTTGAAAACGCAATGTTGCCATTATAATTATTGTCAGAAAGTGCTTTCTGAGCCTTGTGCTCGAAAAGTACTTCGTTTCTAGTTCTTGATCCCATGATTAGTGTTGTGTTAACGTGATTATTTAGAAGGTCACTGAACAGTCTCACGAGTGGTACTAATCCGGTTCCTCCCCCGATTATGAGCGCATTCCTTAGATTCTTCGGTATCGAGAAGTAATTTCCATAAGGGCCTCTTATACCAATTCGTTCCCCCCCTTTCTTATAGTAAAGTGCTGTCGAACCCGGTCCATATTTTCTGACCGTAACGGCTCCAAATTTAATGCTCCCCAGACTTTCAATGCCTACGCTCATAGGTAGCTCTTCGACTTGTGGGATCCATACCATCAAGAATTGTCCTGGCATGGATGCTACACTGTACTTGTCCTCGAAAATGATGGTCCGAATAGACGGCGTCTCTACAATTACCTTTTCTATTTGCACAGACCTTAGAATATCAGTATTTGTGTGATCTGCCAACTAGTTCCTTCACGCTCTGATAACCTTTCCGCTCCATGTATTTCACGATCCCACTACTTATGGAATTAAAGATACTCATACCACCAAAGCCTATGGCTGTTCCCACTTGAACCGCTGCCGCACCCGCTACCATGAATTCTACAGCGTCTTCCCAATTAGACACCCCGCCACATCCAAAGATAGGTACCTTGAATTTTTTCCAGAGTTCGTAAACACACCTGATAGCAATTGGCTTGATTGAAGGTCCCGAGAGTCCTCCAACCTTGTTGCTTAGAATGGGATTAAAATTATCAATACTGATCTTCATAGCTCTTATTGTATTGATTGCGGTAATTCCATCGGCGCCAGCATCTAGAGCGGCTTGAGAGATATCTAGAATATTTGTACTTCCAACGCCCACTTTTACGAAGACTGGCTTTGAAGTATTGGATTTGGTAGTCTCAACTATCGATTTCACCATTTGTGGATCGTCTCCTACTTCGAGTCCGAGTTTTTGAACGTGAGGGCAGGAAAGGTTTATCTCAAATCCGATAATTCCTGACCCGTCGAGTTTTCTCGTCATGATTTCGAAATCTGAAGGATCCGACCCCACCAAGCTCACTATAAGAGGAATCTTATCATTTGTCTTAATTTCATCGGAAAATGCCTCGTATCCTGGATTGGAAAGCCCAACTGCGTTGATATAGCTCTTGTTCTCCAATACTACGATTGTAGGATTTCTGTAACCCTCCATAGGATACCTACTAATAGATTTGCTAACTACTGCTCCAGCTCCCTCATCATAAATTCGCTCAAAGATGGCTTGAGAGATCCCAAGAAATCCTGATGCAAGAATTATTGGGTTCCTCAAATACATGCCAGCAACCTCGAGATTCAACATATCACCTTTAATTTCCAGATTCAACCTCTGTTCACTTTGATTCCTACATTTACAGCAAACAGATATTTTTGTGATACGCTTCATTTGGATTTGGCATGTAAAAATTATGTGTGGAAAGTTCACAATGTATCCCCTTAATAAAGAAATTTATTAAGCCTAGCGGTGACTTGCACATGAAGCTAGCATTTAGTACAAATGCCTTCAAGCAATATTCACTTGAGAATTCAATCATGGAGATAGGAGCTATCGGCTATGAAGGTGTTGAAATTCTGTGTGATGTTCCACATCTTTACCCTCCTTTGTTCCCCAGACGACGCCTTTCACGCCTAAATACTTTTCTGGGAAAGCAGCATCTAGAAGTTTCCAACTTAAATGCATTTACCCTCTATGCAGTCAATGACGTATACCACCCTTCGTGGATAGAAATGGATAAGCATTCTACAAATATCCGGCTTATGCATACGATCGATTGCTTGAAAGCAGCCAGATTTCTCGGAGCAAATAATATCTCTACTGAGGGCGGGGGTCCCCAGACGGGTAATGCACAAGATAGAAAAGATTTACTAAAACTTTTTACCAAAAACATTGAACATGCCGTAAGGATCGCAGAGAGCGAAAAGGTCAGGATCTTAGTTGAGCCAGAACCTGGATTAATAATAGAAAATTCATTACAAATTACAGAATTTTTGAAGAGTTTTGACTCTAAAAGTATTGGAATGAATTGCGATCTGGGACATTTCTTTTGTGTGGGTGAAGACCCTGCCCAAGTTGTGTATCAGCTTATTGATTATATAGGACACTTTCACCTAGCAGACATCTCTAGTGACCGGGTACATAATCATTTATTGCCAGGAATGGGATCTATCAACTTTAAGGACATTTTTGATGCAATAAGTTCCGTAGGATATCAAGGTTTCGTTACAGTTGAACTGTACACCTATCAGGATAATCCTATTGAGGCTGCCAACAGGGCGTATGAATACCTCCAGAAATTCCTCTAACAAGGAGTATACCGAGATTATTATAGGCTAGTAGCATACTAGTACATATGCGTGTAGATACTGTTATACGATAGTATACTATTAGATACTACTCGATAGTGTCCGCTGTGTAGTGGTATGGTGGTATAATGTTATGGCATTCGGGTGGTATTTGTTAATACATGCACCTTTTCCCCTTCCACTGTAACCTACACAAATATACTGAAAAATAGCTCAAATGGATAAACGCTCCTATTAATAGGGAGATTTGATAAGTTGCAGTGGTTACGATGGAATCGACCGAAAACTATCATAGAAGAATTCATCCTGAAAAAAAAGGGATTCGTGTGTTCGGAGTTGCGGAGAGCTTCACTAAGAATACGACTTTTTCCACCCTTGGAGGTGTAGTTTTACGTCGTGATATGCTAATAGATGGAGTAGTCTTAGGAAGGACATTAGTCGGAGGAGACAACGCAACTAGCCAGATTATCTCAATGTTTAAGAAATTGGATCGCAGCGACGTCAATTGTATAATGCTCAATGGTTTGATAATTAGTCTATACAATGTCGTCGCTGGAGAGAAAATATATGAATCGACCGGGATACCTGTGATTGGAGTAACATACCAAGATTCACCTGGCATCGAAGTGAGATTTTTTGATAATTTTGATAGTTCTGAAGCGATCCGACGAGTCGAAGCATATAGAAAATTGGGAATTAGAGAACGCATCACATTGAAAACTGGAATGACACTCTATGTTCGAAGTTGGGGAATAAGTTCTGCTCAGAGTCTTCACCTATTGAATAGTTTTACAATCCAAGGAAAAATTCCCGAGCCCTTGAGAATTGCCAGACTTGTTTCAAGAGCAGCTAGAAACTATCGTGATGAAGCCTGAAAGCCCCTGAACAATTTGATGAATATTATCTGAAAGTCGGAGCTTATCAAAACCAATTTGATATCTAAGGTTGAAATTTTTTGACAGAAATATCCTTATCTGCTATTAAGACGGGACTACTTCTCAGATGAAAAACTACCCGGTCCTTTTCAACTGTACCAGGCTAGTCTTTCGCATATACAACCAGGTTATCCTTTTCACTTTATTATTATGGCCAGTCCTGCTTTCATATCTTCTTTATCCAGATACCTTCGTATTCTCCTGGAATGAGGGTAGAGGAGGTTTTTTGATTGCAACAGTGCTTTTATTGGTTGAAATCCTTGGGTCACGACCTGTTATTCGAGGTCCTAAAACCGGGTTGTTGATTGCTTTGGGAATTTTGATTAGCTTATATTTCCTTAGTCTCCCTTTTGGTTCTTCAAATTTTCTCACAAGTATCGGGAGATTGGCTGGAGTGTTGATAAGTGAGAGCTGGATGTCGATGTGGGATTACACAATTTTAGCAATGTATTTTCTGATAACCCTAGTGCTGATCTTTGGAAAGAAGGAATGGATAACAATCGGAGGAGCTGCTACTCTATTTCTAATAGGCTACGCTACAATTCTGCTTCTTGATTCCCTCTTTCCATATGACACGTTAGGAATCTTACAATTTTTGGTCCCTATCTACCTCAATGTCAACGTAGGGATTCTCGAAACGATCAACCACATACTAAATCTAGAAACGGAGTTTAATTCACAAACCTTTGGTAACACGTTGGTGTTGAATAGCCCAGATGGGCCATTTGTGATGAAAGTCTACTGGCCTTCTGCGGGAGTTCACAGCATCATTATATTTAGTTTCGTGTTGTTCGCTTTTTTACTCAAGAGTAGTATCCTATGGACTAGGATATTCATCTATTTAGTATTAGGAATGTTCTTGACTGGTGTTGTAAATATCATGCGAATCATGATACTCTCACTTTACGCTATAGATCCGAACTCAGATTTACCAAGTTGGGAACAATTCCACTCTGTTATCGGTGAAATAATATTCATTCC
>JBOGPP010000128.1:0-4096 GCA_050748485.1 Nitrososphaeraceae archaeon
CTTTCAAAAATTGCTGATGAATATGGGGATCTATCTCATTTCAAGTTAGGTCGCCTACATGTATACCTGATCAATAATCCAGATTATATAGAAAAGATTTTGATCTATGATCATAGTAATTTCAGTAAAGGTCCACGTCTTCAATCTGCGAAGCGATTACTTGGTGAAGGTTTAGTTACTAGTGAAGGGGAATTCCACAAAAGCCAAAGAAAGCTGATCCAGTCATTGTTCCTGCCAAAAAAAATATCCTCATATGGTGCTATAATGACTGATCGGGCGCTTCGTATGATTCAGGGGTGGAAAAATGGCTCGGTAGTAAACATCCATTCCGAACTCATGAAAGTTACCTTATCCATAATTTGTAAATCGGTTATGAATTATGAAATGGAATCTAAACAGGCGAAAGACTTCGGGAATGCGTTCTCCATTACGAAAACGTATGCTAGTAGACTGCAACACCCTCTAGGCCAAATCTTGGACCGTGTTCCCATTCTCCCTAAAGTCGCACAAGCAAAGGGCGCAGGAAAGACACTTAATACCATAGTTTATGGATTAATATCTGAAAGGAGAAAAGTAATAGAAAAGGGAACAAACGATAAATCCTTTTCAGGAGAGGATTTGCTCTCCAAGCTCATAAAGGTTCAAGCCGATGATGGTAGCATAATGACAGACAAACAACTACGTGACGAAATAATAACGATACTGATCGCCGGCCATGAAACCACATCAAATGCTCTAACTTGGACGTACTATCTCCTTTCGCAGAATCCTCAGATTGAGAGGAGGGTTTTTGAAGAGATAGATTCGGTGTTAGGAGGGAACAGCGGAGCGTTCAAGCAGCCATCAATTGCAGATTTGCCTAAATTGAATTATGTTGAAAAAGTGTTCAGAGAAGCTATGCGGTTATACCCTCCGGTATGGACCATGGGTAGGTTTGTTCAAAATGACTATGCGCTAGGAGGATATATGCTTCCAAGGGGCTCATCACTTATGTTCAGTCAGTATGTGATGCACCACAGTTCAAAATACTATGATAACCCAAAAATATTTGACCCTGATAGATGGACTGAAGAGTTTAAGATGCACCTGCCTAGGTTCAGCTATTTTCCGTTTGGAGGGGGTATTAGAGGATGTGTTGGAGAGCCCTTTGCATGGCAAGAGGGAATTCTCTTGCTAGCTACAATATCAAGTTATTGGAGCATGCGGCTTGCGCCCGACCAACGCGTTAAGCTCCAAGCAGGCATAACTCTTAGTCCAAAAAATGGAATTGAAATGAAGCTGAAATCTAGACGAAAATAATCGTAAACGTTGTACACCCTTTTGGTTCCTAAAGATTCTGGTATAATCAATACTACTAGTAAGGCTAGTCCAATGAGGCCGGTGGTCAAACAGGAAAAGGAAAATGAGGAGGAAGATAACCAATAACAAATAGCCGAAGTGACGAAAAAGCAGGTTCTAGCAACTCAAAATGGCTAGAGATTACATGCCTATAATTTCTAAGAAACTTATGTCTGACTGACCTAATGACTCTACAATATCATTGGGCATAAAGATAAATAGTTACGGCAACATAATAGGGGTCAAAGTAACAAGGTTCCATCCTATTGAGGGAGAAATCCAGTCCGTCGAGCAAATTATTTGGATATCGTATAGAACATTGTAATGTGCATAGAATATTGTTCTAATGAATTTTGATTGCGATATGCTTTTTGACTAGAATATTCCACCTGTAATTCGGACAGATCGTCATCCGGCCGCGGAGTACTATAAGATGTTTCTAGATGATATGCGTCTTCCCGAGAATTCCAGATAGGTTTCAAATGAAGGTTCCAGATAAAAATGAAAGACTTCCTCAGAAATGCGAAAATCATTGGTTGTGCTGACAGTGAGAGACGTAATCCAGATGATATGCTACACTTGAGTGCATCCTCCCTTGTAGGTAGGCAAGTATTATTTACTGGTAAAGGCAAAAACTTTTAAACTTAAAGAAAATATAAGTATCGCAATAACTACATAACTGTGGAATGCAATTGAATATATTGTCTCAATAATGACTATAGGGAGTCATCTTATTGACCATTTTTGGTCATTTAACGAGCATGGCTGCGTACGGATAATATAATAATAATAATTAGGCGAAATAATATAAGCAATGACATATTAATTCGGATAGATTGGTTCACATCAATATTCCTGCAGAAGTTTATGAAGCAATTAGTGAATATCTGGCGCAAGACGGATGGCATCGAAGCGTTACGGAATTTATTCTTGAGTGCGTTAGAAGTAAGTTATACAAACTGAGGCAGCAAAGAACAGAAAGGATAAAATTAAATATAAAATTAAACGAGCAAAGACAACCAGAAGCACAGGCTGGCTTGAATAATGGTAAACAGTAGGTTTGCTGAGACCCTAGATGCGATAATAGTGATTAGCCAGACAACACGAATTTGCCGATTCCGCATCAACTAGTAATATCGGATCTGTTAATTGAGTAGTAAATCTTTTAAGTCTTTTTTCACTATGATTTAATATCGATTGAAAAAAAAGTTCTTTGATGATAGATATGCTGTTACAAGGACATACAGATCCAACGGCAGACGCTATAAAAAACAATGGCATCGCAAAAAGTCCAGTGAGAAAAAGGGGCATGTCCGTTACTCATCTGGACCTAGATGGACATACACCTATCTGCCTTATAAACCCGCATATTATTATAAATTCATGGCAAAGATTCGCCCTCAAGCTGAGGATAATATTTTAAGTAGTGGATATACTGTTAGTCAGACATGGGTGGCACTATGCAAATCCTGGAATGGTTATATTATTGCAAAAAAGAATTTTGAGATGCAAGATGTAAAGAGATATGTAGGCCAGATAAGAAAACTACAAAAAGAGTTAGGATTAGAACAGATCGAATTTGATGATTTTTCGCAGGAAGAACTCGAAGAAATAGATTTAGAATTTGATGACCAAGCTGAAGAGGAAAGGTATAGACAGGCTATCCGTTCTAATTATGAGTCTGGTTCCAATTCCCTGATAACCTAGCTCCCCATCATTCATGCTCAATTAGTAAGGTTTATGCCTAATATCATCAACTGATTCTGCTTAGCATTCAAGGATAGTGAAATTCGAAGTCAAATTTTAACTCTACGAATACAATACCACCACTGCTAGTGCTACCGGTGCTGCAGAATAGTGCATGCGTGACAGTATAATTTTAGTTGTAAAATATTCTCTCTCAGCTTGGCCTTTTAGCGGGTTGAATATTAGGATAATAAAGCCATTTGAAAATACGCATAATGTGTGTCTAAAAATTTGTAAGTACCGACCCATTTGTGAAGAGGGTCAGATTCCTCAGGTTTCTAAAGCTGTCCAAGAAAGTTATGATCTCTTGTCGAGTCGTTTATTCAAATGACTTATGGGTGTTAGCATTGGAACTTACACAGAAGAATAATGATACATCTTCTGTAGGCACCTGAAAGACTGATCTCCGTTTGCATTGAAATAATCTAATCAATAACGATATAGCATTTTTAGCGGATATACTGTGAAGATGTTTCTTGCAGTGCTGTCTTAAACCATTTACAACAGACTCGATTTTATTGTTGAGAAGAGAATCAGTTTGACTAATTGCTTCCAACAAGTGTGTTCATATGATTATGATGTGGCGCAGTTACGTATAAGCATGTATTATATATGTTATAATTTGGGATAATCAACTGTATTTTATGAATAAAAAAATTGGAGTTGTAACAGGGTCTAGTAAGGGAATCGGAAGAGCTATAGCTATCGCATTTGCAATGTCCGGGGAATATTTGGCTGTAGTCACAAATGCTAGAAAGCTGCAAGAGGCTCAAATAGTGTCTGACGAAATCAGAACTTTAGGCTGCAATTCTATTCCGATAGAAGCTGATATCTCCAAAGAGGAGGATTGTATTCGATTAATTGAACAGACAATCAAGAACTATAACAGGATAGATGTTTTGGTCAATAACGCAGCTGTACAGCAGGACGTACCGCTCGAAGAAACCACAGTGGATTTATGGCAAAAAATCTTGGCGGTGGATCTTACAGGTCCTTTCATATGCAGTAGAGA
>JBOGPP010000129.1:0-5904 GCA_050748485.1 Nitrososphaeraceae archaeon
GACATCTATTTGGCTTGGATCGATCATATTATCCTGATTAAACCTGTTCCGTCAAGATTTTCCAAAGACAGTTCTTTCCTTGCTAACGATATCACCAGTTACTAGTGTTATATACTATCGCCAGTATTTCCCATATCTGCGTCCTGTATTGTTTTAGTTAGCCACACCTTAAATGACAAGCATGGTGGGTTCCCAAAAATTGACCACATATAAAGATCGGACAATATTATTCAATCTCTCGATCTTTTCTGCTTGCAACATGCCAATTCTCAACATCATGGATTGAATACGACTGGTTGTGGCGGCGTTAGTACAATCAATTCCTTGACCGCGACAATGTAGATGGAACCAACATTTCCATGTCACTCTTTCAAACATCCGTTTTCAGCGAATAATTTCGATGCCACGCAATGTCGTTAAGGATGAAGAGACATAATTGTTATAGTATCCTGGCGTTATGAAATAGGCAATCAATTTTGCTAAATAAAGATTTTATCAAAGCATTCTATGTCCATTCTTTGCACAATAGCATTTGGATGCTGTACTGCATTCATTATGCCTTCCCTCATCACAATAATCACAAACTTCCCTAGAAGACGTCGCCATTCCAGCTCCGCTCCCCGCCTCGATATACTCCTTTTGTCCCTTGGAAAGATCTCGGCGATCACTCAATCCAGTAATTTATAACAACCTTACTCTAAATAAAAGTTTTTTTGGATGCAGTTTATGAAGCCGCAAATAAATGCGCGAATCGAGAAGATTTCTTATTCATGCATCGTCGAGTTTAAACGACCTTAGTAATTATTCACTGCAGCTTAGTATGCATTTCCCAGAAAAACATCGTAAGGCTTATTATGAATAGATGCCAGAATAATGCATAGCAAGGCGTCACCCTGGATTACCATTGATCGCCTTTTCCATCCTAATCTTCTTGTAATTCAATATTGTCCAATTCTTCTGAAGCGGCATAGACTATGTGAGTTACAGGAAATTGATCACCGTTTAGAGTTTGAAAAGCGTGCATTTCCTGCAAAGCTCGTACTCCCAGAGTTCACAGGTGTCCCACTATGTGGCTTCACGATAATGATTGCTACTTCTCCCTCCCGAACAGAGCTGTTAGTGGCTGTCCGAATTGTGGCACTGTCTGGTTAGATACGGCACTGCCATTGTAGCCACGGAGTACTACGCCTTCCAATGGTTTGCAAGCAGTCCACGGTACATCTCCTACCCATACTGTTATCTGTTCTAGGGCAATACAATTGCAGTCTGATGACTTTGATGCCCAGGAAGTGGGTTCTGAGCTGAGGTCTGTTTTTTTGCCACGTCGCCTCATTTGGGAGATCCTCTTGTCTCATAACAGTCGCAGAAAACACAAATGCTGCTTCATGGGTTAGAGCGAATATTACGGCGAAAATGGTCTTCACCGTAATATTGCCCTTATGATTAGTTCCATATTTATGGTCCTCTTCCATAGTAGGGTCGTATAGAAGAGATATGGCGTAAAGCTATATTCAATGGCATAAACTCAGCGGAACTGCAAAGCCTAAGAATAAAGCAGATTTCTGTCAAACAATGATTTATGATAGAAATGAGAGATGTAAAGAGATGGTTCCTTACGAAAAAGTTACTAAGGTAGTTCATATTCGTGATCCTTGCCAAAGCTAGTCGATTGATAGTAATTTGATAAGTTCATCACGTGGTTTCGGCATTCACGTTGTCAATCGATATAATGTCTTATACTTCCTTTTTTTGGTTCGAAAGGGATCGACACGTATAAGATAAAGCTCCTCAGTATATCAAGAGAAGGGAAGGTACGTATTATTGACAACATATCAGGCATCAAAGTACTCAGATTTTCAGTCAGCTGTTCTCATATATCTTGCATCAGAAGAGCGATTTTTTCGTACTGAAAAACAACATACGGATAGAAAGATTCAAACTCGAGCTTTAAACCTATCCAGTGGGACTTTTTTTCCTAATTCTATCAATATTCTGATCGCAGACATAGCCTATGTCATACCTATTTCAGCGAAGCCGGTTTCAAGAAAGTTAGCTGATGTATCTGCGAGGTTACAGGAGTTGGAACAAGCATCATTGCTACAAAGAGGATTCCCCTTTTATCCAGGTACAGAATACGAGTCGTACTCCATTACCGTTCAAGGTAGTCGCCATATCAGTGAGTATTTGTATACTCTCATTCCGGTGGTTACTAACCAGACACGCCTTCGCAGAATCCTCGAAAAGGTCGAAGGTTTTGAAAAAGCAAAGTCATGGCTACTAGAGCTTGGTCCTAGATTTAAGGATAGACCACTGGAGGAGTTAGTGAATGAACTACTGATTGGAGTGAGACAATTTCCTGCTACCGGTATCAATTTGCTACTGGTTCTAGGCAAGGAAGCTCAAACAGAAGAGAGATAGAAGGCAATTTGCTATGGGACATTCACTTTCATTAAAGAGGATAAGAAATGCAGACAGAGGACTAAATAACCAGCAAGTCGGCAAATATTCTCAAACAAGCTAGTATCTTTTGCCATGGTATGGCCTATTTAATGCCCATAAGCATTTATTCAATGTTTGAAGTCATAACAATGCAGTATATCACCATTTAAGGGAGTATGAAGGGCTAATTCGTTATTGTCGTTTTCAGCACCTGAATGTCATAAAATTATTTATCCTGGAGGAACATCTGTATAATACTGATGTAAATATGCACGAAGAGACCTCTTCTATACCCTCTTCATCCAGACTGTCCACAAATACCTCATCTGGAAGTAAGAGAATTCTTCTAGTGGACGATGAACCAGATGTGACTATAACATTTAAAATGGGTCTAGAGGGTAAGGGGTACAAGGTCGACGAGTTTAATGATCCGGAAGAAGCATTGGCTCAGTTCAAAATAGGTGTCTATGATTTATTACTCCTTGATATTAAAATGCCAAAAATGAATGGCTTCCAGTTATATGAAGAATTAGAGAAGCTAGACAAGGAACCTAAGGTATGCTTTATCACGGCATTTGAAGTGTACTACCGATCTTTAAGAGAATTGTTCCCTCAAATTGATATCGATTGCTTTATTAAGAAACCTATAGAGACAGAGGAATTGATAAAAAGAATACAAGTGGAGCTACATTAGTATTTTGCTCAAGGTCTATCTGGGTCTACCTAATCAGCCATTTGCAGTACTCTAGAACTTTTGTTACGCGATCGGTAAATGGGGAATCCCGACTGGGTAGCTAACTGGATTTAATTTGAAGAGCCTGAAAAGAATCCTTTTATCCACCCTTCCTTCGTTTAAACTCCTTAATTGTAGGGACATCCAAAATTTCTTCCTCTCGAAGAGGTTGAATTCTGATTGGTAGGCAGACAAGAGTCTGAAGCTGATGTTATTCTGAATAGAAATCCAAAGAAAAAGAGTGAAAGTACTCATAGAAAAAGCGTATTATTAGCCGAAAAAATTCCAATTCACTACACTTATAAATAAAGCTCCTTGTTCGTTAATTGAGCATCCATCGGTTGAATCTTATAGAAAATCAACTGAAAAGGCAAGAGCTGATGGAGATTATCAAAAGAAATGGGATAATTGTCTCTGATCAGCCAATAGTTCTATCTAGCGGTGAGAAAAGCAATTATTACTATGATTTAAAAATGGTTTTGGCAGATCCAGTTGGAGCCACGCTTATCGGTGAATTGTTGTACGACATTATTGCCAGAGAATTTGGAGGAAATTCAGTTGGGGGATTAGAAATGGGCGCTGTTCCGATATCAACTGCTATTATAATTAATAGTATTAAGAGGAGAGGCTCGCAGGGAACTAGGCAGTTCATAGTTAGGAGAAACGTTAAAACTCATGGTAGTGGAAAAAAAGTGGAAGGGTATCTCATTGATCCTATTGTTGTTGTGGACGATGTAATGACTAAGGGCAGTAGTGTAGCACATGCCATTGAGGCAGTTAGAAATGAAGGGTACGAAACAGCCGGAGTAGTACTTGTAATAGACAGAGAGGTTCCAAACAATTCTATAAGGAGTAAAGTGAAGTCTTTCTCGTTATTCAAACACTCCGACTTCAGTGAATTTATCGATAATAGACTCGAAGAGCTGCATTAGTACAATATTAATGACCGACAATTTGGTATAGTAAGAATGCAACAGCTATCGTGGATCACTACCTTCTCATCTCAAAATAAAATCTATTCGTGAACAGGGAGATTCGAGGACAGGTATGACATAATGACTGTAAACGTAGGGGCGATTTGGGTAAGTAGAAGTGATGTAAGGTTACCAGAGAACCAAATAGTTTGCCTGATTTTAACTTTTGAAACACTAGGTTACACGTGATCCGCTCGACCTACATCAGCCCTGGCCAGATCAATTTTGATTCCCACAGAACTGGTCTCTTTAACATGCCTAACCACTGTAGGATTTAAGATAGTTCAACGCATATCGATATATGGTCTATGCTAGTGTTTGTAGTATAATTGTTGTGGCCTCGTGACAAGTCTCTTGTCAGGGATCCTATAATTTGCTCTTCATGGTTTGGCAAACCATAAATTAAGCATATGGACAAATTGGTAAATAATTACATTCATGCATTTTCAAAAGGACCATAAATTGCTTGGCGCATTCACAATTATTATATATATTCATGCAGTTCACGTATTTTCTAAATTTATTTGGCAGCTATACCTTGACACTGCGAGGATACTTACCATTTTGTCTGTTCGATAGCTCTAACTGATTGTCAGTCACAAAAGTTGTTTGCTATGAGCTGAACAGTCCTCCTGTGAATTGGGAGAAATAGAATTATAGGGCTTTTTGAAGCCAGCGCACCGGATGAAAGATTGATAGAATTTATTCTCGCGGTTTACTAACTGTCAATCCCTTCAGTTAAAAATTAAGAATGCATTATCCTTAAGGTGAAGAAAAATGCAGCACCTCTTCTATCTGAATTGTTCTCAGCCCATATCCTTCCTCCGTGAGCTTGAACAATATTCTTTGCAATAAACAATCCTAATCCAATCCCTTCAAAAGATTTGGAGCTGAACTTCGTAAACAAATGAGGCAGTATACTCGGATCGATACCTTGACCGGTATCCTTAATGCATATTATAGCTTCATTGCTTTCTTTATTAGTACTAACCTTAATTGATATAGTTCCATCCTTCGTAAATTTTACGGCATTACCTAATAAATTGGATACGACCGGGGTAATTTTATCCTTCAAGCTCGAAGGCTATATTGATGTCTCGTTCAAGTTTGCTAATTTGCTCTCTGGTGTCAATCACTATATTCGATAACACTCTTGCTTCAAATCGATATACAACGCGCCCTTGTCACCGACACTCATGCTCTTGAACTCCCACTGTCAAAAACATAGCTCTGGATAAGCAAATTTCTTGTATACTACTGCGGGTGTTGAGGTAATAGCTTGGGTCTCTGCTTTCTTTAGGATAATGCGAAAGTGCTACAACAGAGAGGCGCGTAGACGAATATACCTATAGAAATGTTTAATGTACTAACAGTCTTTTACAAATAATAGCCAGCAGGGAATTTTCTGATCAAAATGAATAAACCTAATGTTGGGTACAGTTCATACATCCACATAAATAATACTAATACTACATCTTTCTTCGATTAGGAATGGAGCAAAGTAGAACGAATACAAGAGTTTGTAGTATCTCATCCATGATCGTGACATCTGGGATGATTGCACTCCTGACTTTGAGCATCACTGCGGTAAATTTCCCAACCGTGGCTGCACAACAAGGTGGCACTCCAGGAGCAGCACAAGCAGCATCATCATCAAACGCAGCATGTGGACAAGTCGTAAGCGGAGTAGTAAATCTAACTGCAAATCTTAACTGCAGTGGAGATGGCATTATCGTCGGTGGTCCAAACACAGTAATT
>JBOGPP010000130.1:0-6982 GCA_050748485.1 Nitrososphaeraceae archaeon
GTTTCTTCAGTGTATCCGTGCACTTCTATTCCATGCTTCTTAGCATTGGCTAAAAGTTCTTCTTCAGTTTCACCATACATTGTATGCGTACATACGGGGTCGCCGGCTTCTTTACAATTCAGACTCAGTGTCATTTGGCTACTACCGATTAAGTCTTGGTTGCTTTTATCTATTTTGACAGATGAATTAGTGGATATAGACTATCGAGGACCTGCTTTATTGATTCTAAAGTCGATTCCAATCACAGATTCATTTGCAATGACCCACGGGACCATTTCAGCGTCTTCTAAACTGATAGTATTAAATTCAATTTTATACAATAATGGATATTATCTATCAAAAGAAGAATTGCTATTGCTCGTCGCATCCACAAGTGCTGAGCCAGTCATAATATCTAGTAATGATAATGGTGCGACGTTTGGTCCAGTATTAAGACTAGCAAGTAATGGAACTATCGGCGGCTAGCAATACTAACGATTGCCATAATTTTTGAACTAAATGGTCGTACTATAACGTATAATCTAATTAATTCTGACTGTGACCTATAAATTATACTCATAAAGTATAGAATAGCTAATGTTGATGTCTTCCTCTGGGATAAAGGTTAATGATATTATCAAAAAGCTTATGGTTATCGAGGGTAAAAAAATAAATCTCCAAAGACTGAGCCCAGATTACAATTTTAACATCGATGAGGAAAAAGCCGAATATGTACTAAAGCAGAACCTCAAGAAACGAATGTCTGAATTGCAGTACAGACTTTATGCAGAAAGAAAAAAGGGCTTGCTCATAGTTTTTCAGGGTATTGACACGTCCGGAAAGGATAGTACAATAAGACATGTTATCAGTGCTTTCAACCCACAAAGCTGTACGGTTAAAGCCTTCAAAGAACCAACAACTGAAGATTTATCACACGATTTTCTTTGGCGTATTCACAAAAGAGCCCCTTCAAAGGGGGAGATAGTTGTATTCAACCGTTCTCATTATGAAGATATTATCCAACCAAGAGTTCATAAAACAATTCATAAATCAATTTGGTCACAGAGATATGAACATATCAACGCGTTCGAAAGATGCCTATCAGATAATAGCATAGAGATCATTAAATTCTTTTTGCATATCAGCAAAGAGGAACAAAGAAAAAGACTCGAGGAAAGAATGAATGATCCCTCGAAACAATGGAAGGTCTCTGAAAGAGACATAACAGATCGAAAATTCTGGAATAGCTATACTGTTGCGTATCAAGATATCATCAACAGATGCAGTAACTTATGGGCACCTTGGTGTATCATCCCTGCGAATAAAAAATGGTTTAGAAACCTTGTAGTAGCCTTGATTATAATTGATACGCTTGAAAGAATGAAGCCAAAATTTCCGAAACCGACCATTAATCTCTCGAAAATGACGATTGATATTTGAGCAGTCTAAACCTAATGATGAAAAAGTTTTCTGTTGAAAATTAATATGCAAAACCAGCGACGCATAAAAAGCTCTGGATAAGGTCTTAATACTAGTGAAAAATAGATAAAGGTGCAATACAACAAGATTGTGAAGTCGTATGATGTTGCTTGCTACCCTTATCTTTAACTTTCAATTTTACCTGCCGATACAGAGGCCACTTGGGTTACTTACTCCGCAGTTGTTTTCAGCATACTGAGTGGAATTGATATTTATTGGTAGTCCGTTGCATTATTGATATCGATCTCATTACCTAATACGTTGTTGGTACTTACGGTGTTACCAGCGCTCTGTTCATCTAGAAAAACTCCGTCTTGACTACCTTGCACATTATTCATGTCAATGGTGGAACTCTTCGTGTTAACGAACGTAACACCAGATAATAGATTCCCATTCACAAGATTTGATTTTATTATTGAACTGATACTTGAATGCGAAGCTATGCCAATATGATTGTATTGAATCATATTGGGCAAGCTCGGGAAATATTTCTTGCAACGCTTTATAGTTTACCTCATATCCTGTAATAAAGCAGACTTTGATTATTGGATCTAGTTTTTTAGCTCCTTATACAGGTCAAAACCATCCATACCTGGCATTCTTACATCTATTAATGAAATATTATAATAGTGTGGTTTGAAATTGGATAATGCTTCTCTAGGATCATTAGATGTATCTACCTTAAATCCCGCTTGACCCTCCAAGGTAGCTTTATATAGTGAGGTGATATCGGGATCATCATCTACTACCAGTATCTTGATATTTTTCTGTTCAGCATCCCCTATATCCGAAATCCGACCAGACTGCATAACAGGAGTCTGATTGCTGTTAACCATTATCAGGACTAAAGAACTTTTGCGTTTCGACAGTAGCATTACCTAATACTTCAGAGGTCTCGTTTATGATGGTTCCAGCTGATTTTGACGTAGCAACCTTTTCAGTAACATTGCCCAGGAATTCTCCTGTCTCAATCATAGCTCCTCGTATAGATTGTGATACTTCATCTTGAGCCGATGTTGTCGAGGCTGGAGGAGAAGGATTGGTGATGGTGGTGGTAGAGTTGGTATTCTGATTAATTGTCGAATCTGTCTGGCTATATATTGAATCTAAAGATCCTCGTGCTGCAGATATCAAGCTAAAAATCAACAAAAACATAGTGATCACAGGTATCATTCGACCTATTTCCATTGTATGCAAAAACAATATAAAATAATCAACTTAATATCCTTTCATCTTGATAAAGCATATAATACTCATTTCAATTAGACCGTAGAAGGAAATAAAAAGTGTGACTACTCTTTTGATTGCCAATCTACTTCTGCTAGCAGCTCAAAAGGAAAAGATTTGGAGGATCTCTATGAAAAAATAAGCCACTTTGACGAAGTATCTGGTCATAGCGTTCAGATTATGGGTCAAGCGGATGCTTCACATTGTAAAGGTAAACAACACAAGCTCAGATTTCTAACTCCCGCTGAACTCATTTCTTTTCTTAAGTCTTATTTAATATGCCGCCTCGAAAGTTTAGCTCTCAATATTGCTATACATGACCCATATGCAACACTTTAAAATCAATCATTGACTATATTAAGTAGATGTCATCCTCTTTACAGAGAAATGAAGTGGTATACTCCTCGGCCAACATGCCACAGTTACAATCGCCGTTTTTGATCTGTGGCTTTCCTGGAAGTGGGTATGTTGGAAAGATTGCAATCGACCATTTGATTCAGGAACTAAATGCAAGTCATCTTGCTGATATTTACTCGGGTTCGTTTCCTCCACAGATAGTGATTAGAGGTGACGGCATCGCAGAGCTTATGAAAAACACAATTTTTTACTCAAAGGCGTCTTCTACTCCTGGTTCCAATCACGATATGCTTTTATTGACAGGAGACTCACAACCAGAAAATCCGAATTCTGCATATTTTTTATCCGACCAAATCATAGATATTGCTACCAAGTTTAGTACAAAAAAGATCATCACTTTGGCAGCATATGTTACTGGAACTTTTGTGGACAAGCCTAGGATTTTCGGAACAGCTACTGATTCAAACATTGTGATGACATTTAAGGAAAAAAATATTTTGACCATGGATAGTGGCACTATTGCAGGAATGAATGGCCTAATTATTGGTGTTGGAAAACTTCGGGGATTGCAAGGTACTTGCTTATTAGTAGAAACATCAGGTTATGTCGTTGACGCTAAAGCTTCCAAGGCTATTCTAGAAAGCCTACTTTCAATACTTGGACTAACGGTGAATATGAGTAACCTCGAAAAGAAAGCACGAGACACGGAGGCATTAATCCAAACAATACAACAGCAGGCTGCAGAGAAAGTATTAGAGAATCAACAACACCCAGGTGTTCTACGTAAACCAGTTAACACAGGTTATATTAGCTAAAAAAGATAATATGACAATTATAGTATTTATGGGATAGTAAAGTCAAGAATCAAATAGACAATCACCCACAAGAAATGAAACAGGGCTTCACTGCCTATTGGACATAACTTGGAATTGGTTTAATAACCGAGGAAAAACAATCAGTATAAACGATGCCACAAGGTATCGTAATTAACTACTAATCCTAATTCATCAACTTCGAGATGTGCTTTAAAACCAGTTGAAGGGATTTCGAATGAGTAGAGCTTATCATTGATTCGACTATATCTCTGCACTTGTCGCTCTAGAGCCAGGCTTGGAAAGCCTATCCAGAGAACGCATGTTTCCTGTGACCAGCCATCTTTTAAATCTATTCGCCTAATAGGTAATGTATTAGTCGCAGGTGTGATCTGAAGATCAACATCATACAATCCAGATGCAAAATCTATAATTGAAGAATAAGAAGTTTCTCTTCGATGTTTTCTCCAAATTTGGTCTCGATCAACTGTAAGATCGATATTCATATCCTTACCATGAGGCGTTTGCTGACTGATCTTTACCGATCTAGTTTTCCAATACTTGTCACATTTTATTTCATAGATAGCAAGTGTTGGAGTCTGCTCTAGCAGGAGTATCACAGTACCTCTTAGTATATGTACATCAAGCTCTGACGTGAGGTTAAAGTACTCAATACTATAGTCGCTTCCGTCTTTATTCTGCCATATAATAGTTTTCATAACATGTCATATACCACATAATATTCTTGATAAAAAAACTTAAAGATGTATGAAAAGGCGATCTAAATGGAGAGGTAAAATCAATTTGAGTGGTTATCATGCTCACACCCTTTTTCGTAAGTATTTGTTATTAAGTGGTCGCGTACAAATTGTCGGTAAATAGTACACCGGGTAATTAATCTGCCTGTCATAGAATCCTTTGCAAGCTGCATTGATATCACAGATTAAATCTCTCTATTACTTCATTTACGAAAGCTTTACAGTCTTCGATATCTAACTCCTTGATTGCTGGGTATCTATTATCATCTAACGTACCCTCGCATATTTCAGCACATGGAGTACCGCTGTCATAGGCATTTATGCAATCAATCATATCCTCCTGAATAGCTCTAGCTCTGGCAGATTCAATCTGCCAAGTGTACGCGAATAATGATATCATAGCCAAAGCCACTATAATAACCACAAAGATACCAATTTTATTTCGTGTTTTCATTCCTTATTTCTCCATAAATACATCTTTAGTCACTTCCATTAACTCCTTAGACTTGTTATACTTCATTGGTATAAATAATAATAGAAATTCCTAGATCTACTATGAACATGAAAGTGTTGAATAATTTAAGTGTTTGAAATTATTGATAAGGTTACTTTGACAGGAAGCATGGAAATAGGTTTATCCATGTGTAAGAAGATTTTATTATTAAGCCATGTTATTGTGGCCCCTGGAAGAAATTCTGTTAAGACCAGGGGCTATGTGTCAATGCGGAAGGTTTTTCTAGCTTTGTGTACTCATTTTGCCATTGTCTGCTTTTGCTAGGGATTGGACATGAAAGCAGCATTACTATATTGAAATTGGTTTAACTTAAGCAATATGAAAATAGCTTAGGGATCAAGAAATAGAATTGAAAATATGAAAGTAAGTTACTGTTTATAGAGCCGCATTGCCCAAATATAAAAAGTGTTTAGATGTTTCATTAATGAGGCTGGTTGCTCTTAATCTTGCTTTAAGTTGCATCCATTCGACAGCGAGTATGTGAAAAGAATGCGAATAATAGTAAACGCAACCCCTTACTGCATGTGCTATTAATGTAACAGAAATTCCCTAGACAATGAATAGAACAAAATCAGAACTAGCAAAATAACAATCGAAGTATTAAGATTAATCGGATTCTAATAGATAAGTATTAAATATTGCACTTCTATCAATAATGATGAATAAAAATTGAAATTAAAACTAAATGATTCATGTCTGATTCTCAGTTCTGGGTTATTTGGAGATAAATTATGAAGCATCAGGAAAAAATACTGGATGAGCATGGGCCTAAATGTTACCCTTTTTTAAAATGGGCAGGTGGTAAAACTCAGTTGTTACCTAAAATAAGTAAGGCTGTACCTCAATCTTATGCTCGATATTTTGAGCCTTTCTTAGGTGGAGGAGCAGTATTCTTTTATTTGATATCAAACAATACTTTGAAATCTGAGACACATCTTATTGACTCCAATAAAGAGCTAATTAATACATATAATGTGATAAAGTCTAATATCGAAGAACTTATTATGATCCTTTCTAAGTATCAAGAAGAATACAATAAATCACCTGTGAAATCTTACTATGATTTGAGGGATAAGTTTGATCGTAACTCAACTAGTATAGAAAAAGCAGCGCGAACTATAGCACTTAACAAGACTTGTTATAATGGGTTGTATAGAGTCAACAGAAATGGTGAGTTCAATGTCCCTATTGGGAGGTACAAAAAACCTGTCATTTGTGATAGCGAAAATCTAAGAAACATAAATAATGCACTTCTTAATTCCAAGACACACCTTTATGTAGGTGATTATAGATCGATTCTAGTTGATAAAACTAATGAGGATGATTTTATTTATCTAGATCCACCATATGACCCTGTAAGTGCAACAGCTAAATTCACTGGATATACCGAATGTGGATTTACTAACAAAGATCAGAGGGATCTATCACGAGTATTTATGAAGTTAACCGACCGAGGATGCAAAGTTCTCTTAAGTAATTCTGATACTCCATACATTAGAGATTTATACAAGGACTTTTCAAGATATATGCATCAAGTCTACGCTTTAAGAAGTATTAATAGTAGATCTTCAAAGAGAACAGGACACAAAGAATTGCTTATCAGCAATTATAGTACTAACATGGGGTTACCTTAGTTACACGTACTAGCAGTTCCTAAATATCATTATCAGCGTTGTTAAAAGGAACAGGGATAAGCCGGCATATTATTAAGAATGGTAAACATTACTTTCATCTTTTATTCACCAATTACCTTTACTAACACCCTTTTATTTCTACGACCATCAAATTCTCCGTAGAATATCTGCTCCCATGGACCAAAATCTAGTTTTCCATTTGTGATGGCAACTACAACCTCA
>JBOGPP010000131.1:0-26164 GCA_050748485.1 Nitrososphaeraceae archaeon
CGAATGGCAAAGACTTGTACGTATTCCATATTGTTTCCAAGATAGAATCGGCGTTCTTATCTTTCGAAGGTTTCCTCGATCTAATAGCAAAGATGTTTCTTGTTTTACCCTCGAATACCGCACCATGGCCATTCTTTGTAGTCACAAAGGGTTCGATCGCGTAAGCTTGGTTTTCCAATAACCCAAATGAGGATCCTATGGTATGTATATTTGGTATCGATTTTCCTGCGTGAATAGTATACTGATCCAAGGAATGGCCGCTCAAATTCTGGATGGGTTTGAAGCCAAATTTAACTATCGTGTTTTCTATAACCTTCCCTATCTCACTTACACGAGCATTAGCGGTGGCGTATCGTACAGCTTCTGCTAACGCTGCTTCAGATGCTCTGACAAGAGGATAATACTTCGCATCATAGCAAACCGTTACTGCTGTATCAGCGATATATCCGTCAATTTGCACTCCTATGTCGATTTTGAGTACATCACCGTCCTTCACCTCGGTTTCGTCGTATGGCTCGGCAGTGTAGTGTGCAGCTACATCATTTAGGCTAACGTTTACAGGGAAAGCGGGAAGACCTCCAAGTACTTTAATTTTATTCTCTAGAGTATAGCAAATGTCGAGTAGCGTTCTTCCGATATGATTGGTAGTTCTTGCAGTTTCCCTAACTTCGGAGGCTATTTGACCGGCCTTCTGGTAGCACTGCAAATAATCCATGGGACAGGAAAATCTGTTTATCATGATATATATAGAGCTACTGTCTCAAAAGAGAAACTGAATTGACCGGGGTCGTTGTCTAGCTTGGTATGATGCCAGCCTTGGGCGCTGGAGGCCGCCGGTTCAAATCCGGCCGATCCCATGGTTACTCAATCAGAAATGATTCATTTCACCTCTAATGAAATTCAAAGAGTTGGTGGTAGATACGCTAATAAAGTTCAGCATGTAAAGTGTAATGTGAAGTCCCTACTCTTAGAGGATTCAACATTTAAGAGATTATCTGGCATTCTCTCTGAAAGTATGCACGTCTCCAAGCGCGATCTTACATACGACGATATTATCAATGAGCTCATAGATGTTTACCAGGAACACAGCTGGGGGACTATTGGTGCCGAGGCAGGTGGAGGCTAGGCTTTTTCCTCTAATCGCAAATGTGTGGTCATGATTTGCGTGATGCATTGGGGAGATCTATCTGGGATGTAAGAGTGAATAAGGACAGTTAAGGCCAATATTGAGAATATTTGACGTAACCCCTTTAATACGAAATAGAAACAGGCATTTCAGCGATGGTCAAAAAGGAGTTTATTATGGTAGTCAACGATACTCAGATCCCTGTATTAGGCCATACTCACAGAAATGTCGCTGTAAAATACCTCATGAAGAGGAGAAGATCCTTATTAATGACAAGGGATCCTTCAAAGGTTGAAAATTTGTATTCCAATCTACCTACACAGATAATGGTAATGAGTAAAAGGATTAGTCGTGCATATGATATAAACTGGGAGAGGGTAGGTACAGAAAATTTCGAGGGTTCTCGTTTCCCCTTTACGATCTCTGAACAGGGTCATGTTCAGACCTGAAATTGGTGCAAATTTGTGGGGACCTTAAACTTTATAGAGTTAGGATGAGAAAAGAATTATGTCAGCACTGCTTCTTCCGTCATATCATGAAAGTCTCTAACTGCAACTAACCAACTCTGAAAGCCTGGCCGATTGACATTGTTAACCATTTTTCCTCATTTGATTTCTCTACCTTGTGCAAAACTCCGAACAATGAAATTGTCTTCAACACATTGATGTGCCTATGATATCCACTCTTCGCATATTCTCAACTATGCACTGCGGCAAGACCCAATTGACTTTAATTTTGGCCAGACAGGATATGGCGGCACATGCTTCTCAAAATATATAGGCAGGTATAATCTATATGCTAGATAAGAGTGATTTGAGTTTATCTGGAGGTTACCAATGATTGTCAGGTGACTTTAAAGCAATGGTTGAACTCCTGCTTGAGAGAAAGCCAGAAATCAGCGCGGAAGAGATCAAGAATCTTGTCGACGAAAAGAAGCGGAAGATTGGGGCGGGCTATCTTACAGATCAAGGGGCGTTATTTCTCGTGGCCGCTGATTTGGGAGTATCACTTGAACGAAATCAGTCCAGTCTCCAAAAATTAAAGGATCTCTATGTAGGGGCGAGAGATATTAGTGTAGTTGGTAGAGTGATGTCCATCTATCCCACACGTACTTTCATGAGAAGAGATAATAGCGAAGAGTTGCGCAACAGAACACTTACGATTCTTGACGCCGATGTTGCTATTAGACTCAAACTTTGGGAGAAAAGAGTGGAATTTCCCGAAGAGTCAGGTCTACGACCAGGAGATCTGATCAAGTTAACCAAGGGTTATGTCAAGTCCGGCTTAGACAGTAAACCCGTCCTTAACGTTGGAGACATGAGTACAATAGAAGTAATTAAGGAGGGAAATATGGCTATTCCATCTCTAGACCATTTTGCGCGTGATATTTCTAAGATTTCAGGTCAAGCTGACAACGTCGTAATTTTCGGAAAGATTTCATCATCACCCAGAATAGTAGAATATAAGAACGTTAGAGGTCAGGAAGGCAGGGCACTTCATTTGAATGTATCAAACGAAGAAGGCACTAAGACTTTGCGATCAATTATTTGGAATATAGATGAATCGAGGCTTCCTAAGATCTTAACAGTAGGCTCGAATATAAAACTCGTTGGTGTTAGAATTAAGGAAGGAAGTGCACAGTACGGAAACTCCGGTTTCGAAATACACGGAGACGAAGGGACTTCTTTTGAAGTCTCCAATCCAGGAGCAGAGCCTGATGTACTTAATCTCAAATTGATATCTGTTGGAAAAGACTTTGGAACTGGTTACTTGGAATGCCTTGCTTTCCAAAAAAATGGGAAGATTATTACACTTAGAATCGATTCTACTTTGTCGAAAACCTCAATCAGTTCAGGTATAATAATTCAGTGCATACCAAGCATGATCCTTGGAAACCAGATAACTTTGTCTAGAGATGACTCTTATATCAGTAAGATCGAAGATGATTCTTCATTTCCATCCCTGGAAATGCTCGAGACTAAGATTGTAGATATTGTTAATTCTGACCGCCCTTATTTGGTGGAAGGGATCGTGCTTCAAACTCCCTCAATTAATACCGTTACTACTAGAAATGGCGAAAATATCTCTCTAGCTGAGACTATATTAGGTGATGATACAGCCGAAATAAATCTTTTAGGCTGGAGAGATCTATCTAGTCTGGTTACAGATCTGAAGGTTGGTGAGAGAATAAAAATCAGAGGAGTTGTCACCAGCACAAACAGAGAGGGCAAACTTCAGATTTCATTAAAACCCTACTCTAGCATTAACAAAATTGGGTAATCTTAGATATATTCGAAACCGCAAACCGCTTCTATAATTAGTCATTCCAAAAACCTCGAGTAAGTACATACTGTCTCTCTGCTTCGTATATGCTTTTATATAATGTTGACTCATCGATACAATTGCGAAGAACCCTAGCGGCGGTATCTGCACCTATGCCATGACCTGACAACACTGTAACTGCCTTCCTTCCAAAGTTATTTATTAAAGAGGCAATTTTCCAGGCGCGATCAAACTTTCTGCTGTCATCAGTTGAGATTTTAGCTCCTTTTAGCTTTTTTACAATTATGCCAGGAAGCTCAAGATCCGAAACGTAGGTTGCGGTAATCAGGCGGGAGCTGCATTTTTTACAATGTATGTGGTCAGGTACATCCTTTGTTTCAAATACTCTTTCCCACCCGCCACAACGAATACAGATCAATCGATGCTTAGTTCTAAGGAGTCTTTCTTTAACAAGTTCAATAATCCCGGTCTCCAAACTTAATGGTGCAGCAGAAAATCTTTGATAGCGGTCTACCGTGGGTTTGGCTAGGTCGGTAAATTCTTCAACCTCAATCCATAGAAGCCTAATCAAGCTATTTGCATATTCCTCAAGAATCTTATTCGTAGTATGTACATCGTATTTTTCGTGAACTAGCTCTCGTATCGCTTCAGCACTAACCGGGGTTTTCATATACCTGTCGTACAGCAATCTGGCTATTTTTTTGTCGTAAACTGATTCTTTTGAAACAATACCAAACCTTCTTCCTACTGTCCATACTTTCCAATTCATGACATAGGTACCAGCGAATGAAGCAATCAGTATAGGTTCGCAGTCAACAAGTTCGTTGAATATTCGTTCAATGTGAACCTTTCCTATTCTCGCAGCATTGGATGTGAGCAAGATCCTATAAGCGTCAGATCTGCTTTCAACGACGTATCCTAGATGAGAAGAAAGAAGAGTAGACAACACCGATGCAAAGGTGTTATTCGCCTTTGTCCCAAATGGCATATGCATGACCAGTGCATTGTTCTTGCGGCTGCTTTCAATCAGAATCAACCTCGAACTAGGCAGCTCCTTTAGCAAGTCGAAACTATTATTAATTATTTCTCTGCTAAAAAATACGTCCGAATTAGCATTGCGTCTTCGGCTTTCGGCTACTCGAACAGCAGTTAGATAGTCTACTGGTATCGTTTCACCTGCCCAATATGGCACGTTCATAGTGATCCCCTGTAGAGGTTCAACATTGACAACCAATCTGTTCTCATCAATTGAAATAATTTTCCACTGCAGCCCTTTCAAGACGAATACATTTCCTTTTTCTCCGTAATCTCCAACAAATTGCTGATCCAGCATTCCTATCCTCTTTTTACCTACTATATCTATAACCTCGAATTTCTGAACGTAAGGAATCATTGAAAGATTACTAAAGTAATACTTGTAGGACCGTAATGTATACCTATATGAGTTTTCTGTTATGTCTATTCTTATCAACCCAATATCGGCTAAAATCTTGAGCGACATCATTAAATCCGATATCTGAAGGTTTCGAAAAGGATAGGACTTTTTAATCAATTGGAATGCCTCACTGATAAGGATGGACGTCCTTGCTTGCAAGGATATACCCACCAAATGGTGAGCCATTACGTCAAATGGCATCTGATGTATTTCTTGCTCCTCCATCTCCCCGTTTCTTGTGCGATACAGTATGGCATGGGCTTCAAGTTCATCATCGTGGGAACTGGTAATGATTAGTCCCTTGGCCGACCTACGATTATTATGCCTACTTCGACCAATCCTCTGGACGAGTTTAGATATCTGTCTTGGGGATCCATAGTGGATAACCAGATCAATTGAACCAATATCTAATCCCAACTCAAGGGATGATGTGCAAACAACTAGTCCGGCAGAACCCTCACGTAATTTTTTCTCCGTTTCCTCCCGACTGGTCTTCGAAAGGGAACCGTGGTGAACATCGACCCCGAAACTGGCACGTGATTTTAGGATGGTCCCTATATACTCTGCTTCATCTCTAGTGTTAGTAAAGACCAAGATCGATTTTTTTTGCTGTATCATTGGTTCAACATACGTAAGAATCAGCTTACACACATCGTTTATAGTCCCATTTACATATTTGATATCTATATCATATTCTCTCATTGATCTATCTATTAAAACGGCTATGTTCCTGCCCGAACCAGCTACGAATTTCCCTGCTTCACGTGGATTTGCCACACTAGCGGAAAGGCCTATTCTAGATGGTCTATTGCTGGCAACTTTTTCCAGTCTTTCTAGACTCACCGATAGATGAGATCCCCTTTCGTTCGGAAGCAGTTCATGGACTTCATCAATTATGACCCATTGTACTGTTGCTAAATGTCCAATGAGTATGCTATTAGTAAGAATGTTGCCCAAAGTCTCAGGAGTGGTTATTAATACATCAGGAGGATTGTCAGACATCTTCTTCTTTTTGATGGCACTTGTATCTCCATGCCTGATTTCTAAGCGCAAACCTTGGTAGCATGTGTATTTTTCGATTCTTCTAAAGACGTCATTATTTAGTGAGCGAAGTGGAGTTATATACAGCGCCTTAATCCCGTTAGAATGCTCCTTATTCGATTCCTTGATCATAGTCAACACCGGCATTATTGATGCTTCAGTTTTTCCAGAACCGGTCGGCGCGATAAGTACTGAATCTATCTTCCTACAAATTACTGGTAATGATTTGGCTTGGATATAAGTAAGATCTCGGAAGCCCTGTTTCTGGTAAAATTCTTTTATCTTAGCCTCTATTTCCAAGCATTTACGACCCTATGTCGGAAGCTTTTCCTGAATTTTTTGCTGAATTCTGTCGTGCGTCAGACTTCTCATAGATTAGCACACTAATTATGCCCAACACAAATAGCCCGACAGCTAACCAGGCATACGAGTCGAAATTCGATATTGCTTCAACAGTCAACTGATATCGAATTTTCAAATCTCCAATATAATCGTTGGTCACATACAGGCAGAGTGGATCATTTTTCTTCTAGGTGTTCATTTTCTATGTACAGTGCAAAATCGCGAGAGCCTAAGATTCCAAGAGGCTCATTTGGTCTGTCAGTATCCACGACTAAAAGGTGCCTAACATTATTCTGCTTCATTACGTCTGCTGCCGTTTCAACAGGCGAATATGGATCAATTGTAACGATCGGGGTGGACATTATGTCCCGGACAAGGATCCTGTCGCAAGGAACATCCTCAACACATGAACTTCTTACTAGGTCTCTATGCGTAACAACTCCTACTGGTTTCTCATTCGAATCTAACACTACCAATGCAGAGGAATTGTCCTGTTCCATTTTCAAGGCTGCCTCCTGAGCTGTATTGGACCGGAGTATATATGACAATTTAGCAGTCATAAATTTTCCTATAGAATTCTTCATATCATTATATTTCTGATTTCCATCCTATAAACGATAACCTAAACTCCATCTTCATGCAGGTTAGTAGGGGCATGACGGTCCCAATCCATTCGGGGCAAACGATATAATACCTAGACCTAAACATCATCAGCAACTATGTCGTCTTCATCTGAAGCAAAATCCACTCCATTAAAGAAACCAAAGGTCGTTGTACTTCTGTCGGGAGGGCTTGATAGCAATCTCTCCACAAGATTGATAATGGATCAAGAAATCGAAGTGGAAGCAGTTGCAGTAAAAACTCCATTCTGTGATTTTGATTGTGGGAAGGGATGTGGTCACAGAGTAAAGGAGGTTGCAGATTCGCTAGGAATTCGATTAAAAACAGTCTATTTTGGCGATCAATATCTTTCAATGTTAAAAAATCCGAAGCATGGTTTTGGATCGGGTATGAACCCTTGCATCGATTGTAGGGCAATGATGTTCAAGGCTGCAAAGGACCATATGGAGAGCATCGGAGCTTCATATTTGGTGACCGGAGAAGTATTGTCACAGAGACCCATGAGCCAGCACCGTCACGCTCTTAGAATAATTGAGGAAGAATCTGACTTGGTCGGTAAAGTAATTAGGCCACTTTCAGCAGGAAAACTTCCTCCATCCGACGCAGAAAGGCTTGGTATCATTGACAGAAGTAAGCTTCATTCAATCGCAGGTAGGTCCCGAAAAGGACAATTAGCATTGGCAAAGCAGTTCGGTATTCAGGACCCTCCAAATTCTGCTGGTGGATGTCTTCTTACCGATCCCGCTTTCTCAAAGCGTGTTTATGACCTTTTTGAGCATACTGACGGAGTCCCGAGCCTCAACGACGTCGAACTTCTTAAAGTGGGAAGACATTTCAGGCTGTCAACTCATGCAAAGCTTGTCGTTGGTAGAAATCAACGTGAAAATGGAATCATGAAATTTCTCTATCTTGATGATGATTACTCCTTTGAGGCTATAGAGTTTGTTGGACCGTTAGGGATTTTGAGGATCAAAAAAGGTTCTGAACCCAGCAACGATCTAAAACTATTGGCGGGAGGAATTGTAGGACGGTATAGTGATGCTCCAAGAGATCAAATGGTAAAGCTGACAGTTTTTCATCAGCAAAAAGAAATAACGATGGATTGTCAGATGTCGGATAATTCAGTTGCAAGAAAATTAAGGATATGATCTAACCTAAGGGGTCAATATCTTTTGACCAGAATGACTATTTGATTATTTCTGAAATTCGTACAATGGATAAGAGATAATTTAATGCAAGCGCATGAACCACCGGTATACTTGAAAGCTATAACTCTCCGTGATCCTGTTGAAGTTCAATCAATTAAAGAAGATCTGAAGAAACAGATGATCGTGATTATCAGGGTCACCCCTCTTGCTCAAAAGAGCGTCGACGAGTTACGAAGCGTCATCGACGACCTATACAAGTTCGTTCAATCCTCCGGTGGAGATATCGCAAGGTTGGGTGAAGAACGGGTAGTAATTACTCCATCAAAAGTGAAAATTTGGAGGGGTGCTTACGAGATTACCTAGTGGTTTATGAATTAAGAACAACTTAGGAATCGCAACAAATGTGGATGCAATTCTAGTAATAGGTATTTTATCAGCAAAAGATTTCATAATAGCTTTACCGCTTCCTCAACAAGAGGATGTTGTGTGTGTATCCTGTGAATCCGGTTTATTGCTCCAGCCAGATTTTGAGCTTTGCTCTTTTCTCCATGATTTACAATAACCTTCCGTAGCTTTTGTTTCAACCTTTTCACATATGCCAGAATCTGCCCATAGTCTGAGTGATTTGTGAAATCTACGAAGCTTTCCACTCTACACTCAACGTTAACCATTTTACCTTCAATCACGAGATCCTTTTTACCTTCAATCAAACCATGTGCTGGGGTGTTTGGCAAGATCTGGGACGTAAAGACCACAGCATTCAGAGGATCATCATATATCTGACCAAGGTAACCGACAGACGGGCCGTGAGTTAGCATTGATGAAGGTGATACTATAAGATGTGAACCTTTCCTAAGTTTCTTAGATTCGACAATCTGAGATTTTGGTGGATTGAACATGTTTATCGAATACCCATCAAGTTCTTGCCTTATTTCTCTGGAAAGGTATTCCAAATATGTTTCGTAAATCGAGCTGGCCTCGCATATTGATTTTTCAATACAAATCTTCGCGGAAAGCATACCCGACTTAGCAAATCCACTCAAAGTCAAGATAAGCTCTTGGGATTGTCCCAATATAGGAACGGGAAAAAGTATATTTCCGCCCCGGGATAAACAGCTGTTGATATGTTCAAGCAGTTTTTGATTTGCTTCCTCTCTTAATTGAAGGATGTCCTCCTTACCTCCCAAAGTAGACTCGACGATGAGTGTCTCAACCCGTTGGAAATTCCAATATGCGTTTTCCAGTGCTAATGATCTGCCAAATCTAAAATCTCCTGTATAGACTAAATTGTGGTCACCATTTCCAAAATGTAAATGGACGATAGATGAACCCAAAATATGACCTGCGTTTGCAAGGGTTAGCCTGATATCAGGAGTAATATCCGTAACGACCGCATAGGGTAATGCTATCATGTGAGTTATGACGTCCTCGATCTCCTTCGCGGTTGGACTCATGAAACTAACCTCTTCTCTTAATTGTACGTTGTCTCTAAGGAGCATATATGTCAAAGGAATTGTAGGTTCAGAACAGTAAATTGGGCCGTTATAGCCGTGCTTGAACAGCATAGGTAGGAAACCTGAATGATCTAAGTGTGCGTGACTCAATAGGACACAATCAATATCGTCTATGTTTAGACCAGTAACGTCAAACCTAGGCGCAAAGGTTGTCATGTCACTTGAAAATGAATTAATACCACAATCAAGCAGGACGTTACTCTCGTTGGTAGTGACTAAAATGCAAGATCTACCTACCTCATTGGACCCACCCAAGAAAACTAGGCTGACTTCAGTTCTTTCGTTTAATCTCGGACGAAAGATCTTTTCACCTACTTCTTTATAGAATCGAACTCGCTCATTGGCCCTTCGTACTAGTATCGAATTCATCTGTTCTATTATTCCAAAATCCTTTGGTGCACGCCTAATTAAGAATCTCCATCCTGTTTTTTCAGATAAGATTGCGTTGTCTTGATCGCTCATGGAGTATTCCATGGTCAAATTTTCAACCAAAGCTGTAACCTCACCAACCGCAGGATCAAACAATAATCTTGAAATTTTTATACCGCTGGGAAGTACTTTACGTAATACATCTGCGCATTCTGCCTCTGATTTCCTGATGGATTCGTCAGTTCGAATTATTATTCTTTTTTTTACCGAATTTACCATGTTTGAAATGATGTTACTGTTTAGGATAAAATATGCGGGATTAGTCGAAAATAACGCTATTCTTGGTCCTTCATATTCTATTCGTGTGAGCCCGGATTCTGACGGCAATGTATTCAATATTTTTACCATGAAATTCTGACCGGTCTGTTCACGAATCATAGGCTAACATCGTTCGCAACTTGTGCATATATATGCTTGACGTTAAACCCCGCTCTAAGAGAAGCCAATTAGCTATTTGTAACTAAGAGCATTTAGTTTATGAGTTAGAGAGCTCGTGTTTGTATTATGTTGAGGTCTATTTCCCGTTCAAGAAGTTCCGTTCTATGTAGCATACAGGAAAGCAGCGAATGGACGATAGCTACGTACAAGCCCTATCTTCATAATCACAGGTATTTTGATATGTAAGTTGATATGCTTATTGCGGCCAATGTGGTGGCGAGAGCAGTGAGAATATTGGAAACATGTCCCATCTAAGAAGGGATTACATCTTGCGCAACTGCCAAGCATTAGATTCTTCAATGCACACAGATCTGAGGGACACGTCTTATAGATCCCCTGCTTACCATTACAATGGTACTAGTTTATAGTATGGAGATCTCGTGTTATACTTATCCATCAGGGAAGGCTTGGAATTACCTGCTGGATTCAGCAGATTCAGGTTGGTTGATGTTATATTTAGGATGACCTCTAAGATTTCTGATCCTTTCAAATAATAACAATCTTCGACCGGAGAACATAGTTCTTAAATAAGTGATGATCAAACTAGTTTAATACTCAGTTATGTTTTTCGAAGTTAGAATTTCAACTCATTTTTCATACTACAAGCCCATACCCAACGGTATTGATCGAAGGAACTTGGAGAGCTAATGGAAATTCAAGGCAATTGGTTACTCTAGATACGGTTATAGATAGGATAAAGGAAAGGTAAAGTAGCTTTGTGGTAACTTACCTTTGACCCAGGAATCTCATTTGATGGAATTGCCGAGGAAGATATTGATAGGATCAACTGTAATTGTGGGATTAGGTAATTTCGTACAGCAACTAGACCATAATTTTTCACGAATTGCATTTATCAGTGGTGAGATTGTAAAGGAAAGGACTCAAGCAATTTCCGAAAAATCCATGAAGGATGCAGATTTAAACGAATACAAATGGTTTGTCGCCGCTGACGCTACTGTCAATGAAGCAGAAAAACTGGCTAGAGTAATCAAAAGGTATTCTCCGGACGTAATTATTGGTCAAGGTGGAGGGCGTTCAGTCGACCTCGCTAAGATGACGGCATTTGCGTTGGGTAAATCTTTCATAAGCGTCCCTACGTCTGCTTCGCATGATGGGATTTCAAGTCCTTTCGTTTCGATGAGGGGAGCCGACAAGCCATATTCCGTGAAAGCAAAAACCCCAATTGGCGTTTTGGCAGATGTCGAGCTAATGTCTAAAGCTCCACGTCGTTTGATGATAAGCGGTTGTGGAGATCTTGTTGGCAAGATAACGGCCGTCAAGGACTGGGAACTTGCTAGAGACGAAGCAAAGGAGTACTATGGAACATACGCTGCGAATCTTGCATACCTAAGTGCAAAAATAATTCTTGACGAGGGTCGCAATCTTATAGTGGACAAGTTGTATGGGCTAAGAACTATTGTGGAGGCCTTGATCAGTGCAGGGGTAGCCTCCTGCATAGCAGGGAGCAGCAGACCCTGCTCTGGTTCAGAACATCTATTTAGTCACGCTGTTGAATATGTGGCCGGGAAGAATTCTGGACTTCACGGTGAACGTGTCGGCATTGGGACTATCATGATGGCTAAGTTACATGGGTTAGATTGGGAAAAGATAGCCGAGACTTTGGCTTTATTTGGTGCTCCAACAAAAGGAAAACAAATCAATTTGACCGAGCGTGAGGTAGTGCAATCACTAGTGTTAGCAAGTTCTTTAAGACCTGAAAGATTTACGATTCTCAATAAAGCAAAATTAGACAATAATAAGGCAGCTACCCTTGCAAAAAAAGTGAACGTAATATGAACAGCTAAAAACAAACTGCAAATACTAAAAGTAGCTGAATCACTGCTTCTTTTTTTGCTCTTCTACTTTCTTGCCTTCTTGCTCTTCTACTTTCTTGCCTTCTTGCACTTCCGCATTGTTATCTTTCTTAACATTCTCTCGAGTAACGTATTCTTCAATGAATTTAACCGATGTTATTGAAGGTATATACTTAAAAATTTCATTTGATACTGCTCCCTTTATGATTTGTATTCCCTCCAGAAGGAAGGTTTCCTCAGGTAGGAACAATTCAAGGATCGGACCTTTTATTTCGAATTTAATCTTGTCGTCTTTCAGTGGTATCCATCTTCTAGTCAACGATTTCACCTTCTCATCGTCTGTTTGAATTTTCTTTACTATATTGATATTGTAGAGAAGAACTCTTCCGGCATATCTATGATTGAAATCTAATTGAACTCTGCCTGAGCCTACGTACCTTACTATGCCCTTCCGTTTTTCTATTTCGATTTCATCGCCAATAGAAACCTCATCCGCCTTGTCACCAAGTTTCCTTTGAGGAATCATCCGGATCTTACTGGGATCTCTTTCGCCAAATCCCTTATCTGGTGAAATCTCTACATCCATCTTATCTCCTTCATTTGCTGTGGATAGAGCTTCGTCCAGCCCCTTCAAAACCCAACCCTCCCCTACTGAGATTAATTTAGGTTCATAGTTACGAGAAGGATCATGCGTCCCAGATTTTTTGGCATCTTCTTCAATGGTGGTTTCAATTATATTATCAGTGTCTTTAATCTTGGCGGTGTAATCTAAGAGTATAAGCGAACCTCTCCCCAAGGGCATACATGTCGCTATCGAAGTACCATATATTAAGTTTGAGTGTTCCTTCCAAGAGATTTACCTTTATACATTCAGTGCTTTCATTGCGACAGGTATGGCTTCGGATTTTGTTTGAATACCCATTATTTTCAAGGTTGATGCGATAGCGGACAACGTTCTAATTACATGATAGCGATCTACTTCACCCATTGAACCTATCCTAAAAACCTTTCCTTTCAACTCGCCAAAACCACCCGCGATTAGGACCCGGAAATCTTCGCCAAGAATTTTTCTGAAGGTTTTATCTTCTATACCAGGAATGTAATTAAAGGCTATTACGACGTTGCTCCTTGCGTCAGGATGCGCGAAAGGCGCGAACCCTAACTCATTTAGGCCAGTGTAAAATGCGTTGGCACATCTCCTATGACGTTCAATCCTCTTTTCTAGTCCTTCTTCCAATACCATCTCCAATGCTTCTCGGAAAGCGAACAATAGTGGCAATGCTGGAGTAAAGGGGGTTTCACCACTATCTGCGAAATATTTGAAATATCTCTTTAAGTTGAAGTATTGGGTTGGCGGTGGGTTTTCGATCATCTGCTTCTTTGCCTTGGCGCTTATGGATATCGGTGCAACACCTGGAGGTGCCGCGAGAGCCTTCTGAGAGGCTGTCACACACACATCTATTCCCCACTTGTCAACCGGAAGGTCGTCTCCCCCTAAAATGGAAACCGCGTCTACAATAAAGAGAGACCCGTACTTTGAACAAAGTTCTCCAAGCTTTTCTAGGTACCTCAATGATGTTCCAGTTGATGTCTCATTATAAACCGCGTATAGCGCCTTTATATCCTTATTTACTTCAAATGCGTCCTCTATCTGTTCAATAGGTGGATTCTCTCCAAATTTCGAATTTATCCGTATGGAAGTACCACCCCAGTTATCAATGAGGTCAGCCAATCTACTGCCAAATTCCCCATTGACTGGGATTATTATTTTATCACCTTTTTTTACTAAATTGATGACTGATGCTTCTACCGCACCAGTGCCAGAAGCAGTTAAAACGACTATGTCATTAGCGGTCTGAAATACACGTTGGGTTTTATCTACTACGCTTCTATATAGGGTTCGAAAGTCGTCGCTTCTATGATTAATTATGGGGGAAAGCATAGCATTCATTACTCTGACTGGCACGTTTGTAGGCCCAGGGAGCATTACCAGATATTCCATTTATGTCTCAATACCGTGGGGCACCATCCGTTATTTATACAATTACGTTTATTAGCTATTTACCTATTGGGGTATGTAACAAGATAACCATGCTGGTTAATGATCATAGGAAACGTGTATTAGATTATGCAGAGAGGATTGGGTGTAGTATTGTGGTATCATTTAATCCTGAGAATACATTCTACTTGACAGGTTTTTGGGGAGAATCTGTGAGCATTTGTTCTGGCGAAAGTACTAAGATTATTACTCCTGCATTGGAGATGGCTAGAGCTGAGGAAGCCGCACTTTCATGCGAGTTAATCTCCGCAGAAAGAGGGAAAGATATTCTGTTAAGGGTAATTGACGAATTAGCGGGGAAATTCGTATGCACAGATAGTACCGATTTTCATACTATTTCGGTGATGGTTGAGAAATTGGGTAAAAGCAATGTAAAGGTGAATAACAACCCCTTTACCATGAGTCGAATCATAAAGGATTTTGATGAACAGGAAAAAATCTCCAAGGCTGCAAAAATAATTGATAGTCTGTTCAATTTAAGCATTGAGCAGATCAGAGAGAATAAAACAGAAATTGAACTAATGGCCTTGCTTGTCTCCGAAACTTATCTTCTTGGAGGAGCGTTAGTTTCGTACAAGAGTACTCGATATCCTTTTATTATCGCTGGTGGCCCTAATGCTGCCTTTCCTCATTCTGAAATCACTAAAAGGCCATTCTCAACAGGGGATACGGTAATTGTTGACCTAGTAGTTCAGTATCAGGGATACGTGGCAGACGCTACACGTACATTTGTTATTGGTCATGCTGCTGACGAGATAAAGCAAGTTTATGAATGTGTAAAGGAGGCACAGCAAATTGGTTTGGAATCATTGTCGTTAGCCGACAATTTTGGGCTAGTTGACCTGGCCTGCAGAAATGTAATCGCCGAAAGAGGGTATGGAAGTAAATTCATACACTCCACAGGCCATGGAATAGGATTGGAAGTGCATGAATCACCATGGATCAACAAAAATGGGGAAGAGATGGTTAAGCCAGGGATGGCTGTCACAATTGAACCAGGTATATATACAATCGGGAAGTTTGGTGTACGAATTGAGGACAGTGTCATAATCAAAACTGCTAACAGGAAAGACAAGAGTCCCAAGAACAGAAACACGATCTCAAATCTAAATAGCTTTCCTAAGGAATTGATATGTTTAGGTTAGTTAGTAGTTTTTGTCGAAAGACATTTTCTCTCGATGAAATCAAATATTTGTGCCGATATCTTATCTTTCGTCTGAATCGGCAAGTGTGTGGCGTTATTTTGTCGATCGATTATGTAGACCTCATTATTATCCGATCCAAATCCTGTGTTCCTTTTTCCTACATCATTGGCTATAATCAGATCCGCTCCTGATTCAAGAAGTTTAGAGTAGGCTTTTTCCATAAGGACTTTCGGTTCTACGTTATACTCGGCTTTAAATCCAATCAAGAACACGTCATGTTTGCATACTTTCTTTACGTTTGAAATAATCTTGTTAATCGGTACCAGAGTAATTTCTACCTTGTCTAGAGAACTGTCAATTTTGTTATTCCATCTCTTTGCTATCGAAAAATCCGAAGTGGCTGACGTAAGGATAACTACATCAAATCTCTTCTCAGTCAGTTCGTACATGACCGATTCAAACATCTCTTGAGCCGTATTTACTCTATTAATTTCGATGTTCGGAGCATGCAGATAAGAGCCAGGGTCCACCGATCCATGTCCGTAAACTAAGGTCACACCGGCCCCTCTGGCATGTGCTTCCTTTGCAAGTGACATACCCATCTTCCCAGAACTCATATTCATGATAACACGAATTGGGTCGATGTATTCTGCAGTACTACCCGCAGTAATTAGAACGCTCATTCCACCCAACTTTTTGTTTCTCTTGCCTATTTGACTGTCTTGAACATATTGAAGAAGTTCATTGGCAGCAATCAGCTTGGCTTTTCCTTGTTCAATTCGCGGCTCCAGAAATATTACTCCATTTGTTTTGAGCTTTTTGATGTTCTCTTGTATGATCTTGTTATAATACATTGCTTCGTGCATGGCAGGACAGATAACAATAGGGATATTGGATCCGAGTGCAACAGTTAGGACAGAGGTAACAACGGTGTCATCTATCCCGCTCGCTAATTTTCCGACAGTATTTGCAGTACACGGATAAACTATAACTATATCGGTCGTATCTCGATCAGCCAATGAAATATGTTCCAAATTGCCGGTCAGTTCAGTAACTACATCATTTCCTGTTGCCCATTTCATCATTTCCTGAGAAAGAAATATTCTTGACGTTCCATGACTCATGACTGCGTAGACCTCAGCTCCATGCTTAACCATCAATCTAGCGACGTCAATTGCCTTGTACGCCGCAACACTTCCGGTGACGCAAAGAACTATACGGGTGCCTACTAGCTCTTCTCCTTCAGTACAATAAATGTCTCTAGTTGGACGATACATATGCTTTTTCATTTGCTAACTCGAAGTCCGCATTCATCCAAGAATTCCTCATATTCCTTAGAATCCATGTGGATAGCGTTCTCATTACTGGGAAATATTCCTGATTTTACCTCGCGTGAATAGGTCTGAACCGATGCAGCAATCAGCTGATTTAAATCTAGATACTTCTTTACAAATCTTGGGTTTATGTTTTGATAGATTCCCAGCATATCATAAGATACCAATACCTGACCATCACAAATAGGCCCTGAACCTATTCCTATAGTTGGTATCGACAAATTCTTCGTGATTATTTCAGCAGCCTCAGTGGTTACCATTTCAAGTACAATACTAAATGCTCCTGCCTTTTCGATAGCCTTAGCATCATGTAAGAGTTTTAGCGCTGACTCCTTGGTTTTTCCGGCGGCTTTTGTAAAATTCCACATACTCGAGGTCTGAGGCTTGTATCCAATATGCCCCATAACCGGTATTCCTAGCTCAACTAGAGCTTCTATTCGACTAGATATTTCTTCACCGCCCTCGACCTTAACTGAGTCTGCTCCGGCCTTGATCAATTTTATTGCATTTGAGACGGTTTTATTGATGCTGTTTTGGTAGGAGCCAAATGGCATGTCTACAGTTATCATTGCTTTGCTTGAGGCGTTAGCTACCGCCTTACAAAATAGTAACATTTCTACCATATTCACTGGCCTCGTGTTTGGATATCCAAGCATTACCATTCCTGCACTATCTCCTACTAGGATTATGTCAATTTCACTCATGTCAATAATTGAGGCCATCGAAAAATCATATGCAGTCAAGACGGCGAGTTTTACTCCATTCTTCTTTGCATCAACGATCTCGACTACAGTTTTTTTCCTGGGCTGATTCTTATGTGGTTGCATTAATTTCAGAACCTCCAAGCCGTATGAGTCTAAGGCTTTCATTCAAATTCAAAATATTGTCAAATTTACCAATTGTACTTGCTAAAGAGTCTCTGTTCTCGCTTTTAAGCTCTCTTATCATCTCAACCAAAATAGGAATTACTCTGACAACGTTATCTACTATAGATATATGGGCATGGACTGCAGTCCTTGACAGTGGATTTAGATCTACAGCTATCACCATTTTACCCATTTTTACCAGTGCTTCCGTCCTGTCTCCATCCTCCAATGGAACAAATACGGTGTCAGCAACTGCAATCCCCACTGGATCAACATGTTTTCGTTCCCCATTTAAGTGGGGAATGGTTGCAGTTCTGTTTTTTCCTACTCCAAGAATGTCTCTTGCCCCAAAACTCTCGAGGTGACTCTTTATTGCGCGTTCTCTATGAATGGAATGATAAAATAAATTCACCTCGATCAGTGCTCTGCATGCCATACTCAGTTCTACTATTTCTTTTCCACACAGTGCAGCAAAATTTCCATTGACAGAAATGATGGGACGACTGGAAGTAAGCAGCATGGCCGCGGCAGCCTTGATGGCCCTGATGGCACTTGGTGTTGTTGTCTCGCCTATCAGATAATCAAAGCATTCTCCCCTCCCATGTGCGATCAGACCTTCTTTAACAACAAGTCCACCTCTTAATCCATCCACGAGCATCTCTCTTAATCGTAGGGATTCTGCTCTTGGATGATCCTTTGGAATACTAATTCGCATATTTACATTCGCAAATCATTCTAGCGCCCATGGAATCTATACTAGTTTCGATAAGCATGCCATGAAATTGATTCAGGCAGGATCTTACGTCTTTTACTCGTTCACGTCGTATGATTGTAAACACCGTTTCACCAAATAATGCAACACTGCATTTGAATCCTTCAGATTTCATAGCCTTGATTGGACCTTTACAAACGCCACTAGTCAGACCTAACGCATCAGCAAAATCAAAAGATGCATCTAGAAATCCGTTTATGTCATCCATTGATTTCAACCTATTCAATAGCTCGCTAGAACAGGAATTTTTATCACTTATTTTCATTAAACTATTACTCAGCATTGTCTTGGTTGATAACGGTGAAATACAAAGGATAGTTGCAACGTATTCGTCAAGATCCTTTCTTAACGTTAGTCCTTTCCCAGGAGCACCAGGTCTTAACCTAATCTCGTACCCGCCTGAATATAAGGCAGCAACTGTACCTAGCCCAGTCTTGCATGAGATATCTGCACAATGAGCTACCTGAGCTGCTTCCATCTTACTAAGACCTACTTTTAACAAATTGTTTAAAGCATACGACAGGCTTAGTGCAGCTGCGCCACTTGAGCCAAGACCGTATCCAATGGGTATTTCAGTGATATGGGTAATCTGCAGAAAGATTGGCTTATCGATTAGTCCAAGATAGTACTCTGCAATATAAGATGATACAGGTGCTTTTTGCACTTGTATACCGTCGATAGAAATGTTGTAGCCCTTGGTTTTGCCTCCAAAGGCTTTAGCGGTTGTGGTAATGCCATTATAAATTGAAAAACCCGCGCCTATTGAACCCTTGCTCAGTATATCCTTGTGCTCTGCTCCTGCAGGATCAAATATCCCTGTCACATGTCCTGGGCTGAATGCCGTAGACGTAGGGATAATATCTGAGACTAATGTAGCCACAGTTATCTTATAATATATTGATAATATAAGAATAATGTTTAATTAGTTTAAATATATTTAAATGTCTAATGGCCTCCTACGCCCGTCGTCTTCAGAAAATAGGAAGTAGTATGCTTGTATCACTGCCAGCGAATTGGGTCCGCCAGAATCAACTTAAGAAAGGTGATACAATTTTAATGGAACTTAGCAATGATAATTCAATTGCCATACTTCCATCAAAGGAGAGAAACGGAAAAATAAGAGGGTTTGGTATCGATTACCCCGCCAGGGTTGTAGATATTCTCATCAATCAACTATTTGGAGCTTATTTGTTAGGGTATGATAACATCAGGATTAATGCTAGGGCTCCCATAGACTACGAAGATCGGGAGAAAATCCTAACTGCCACAGGTAAACTAGTGGGACTTGAAATCGTTGACGAGGATAGTCTCAACATTAACTTTCAATTCCTTATAGACGTTAGTTCACTAGATGCAGCCAAAATCCTTCGTAGAATGAATGCAATCATCAAAGGAATGATGAGGGATGGACTTAAGGCTATTGTGAACAAAGATACAAAGATTATAAAGCTCATCGTAAGAAGAGACGACGAAATTGATAGACAATACTTCTTGCTGGTCCGTTTGATTAGAAGCGCCATGCTAAACCAGCGAATTGCACGCAAGCTTAATTTGAGCAATATCGACATACTCGACTACAGAGTAGCGGCAAGCCATCTAGAAAGTGCTGGTGATTATGTCTCAGAATTTTCGTCATCAGTGCCTAAATTATGGGGAACTGGATTCGGAAATGAAATCGTAGAAGCAGGCATGATCGTTGACAATATGCAACATAGATCCATAAGCGCATTTATCGCAAAGGACAATTTGCTGAGCGAGGATGTTGTAAGAATGTACCTAAAATTCTCAAACCTATCCGCTTCCATCAAAGAGAAATCTACTAAGGGCCCGGCTGACCCTCACATATCGATTCTTAACTGTGTCTACTCTATGGACAGGATTGCTAAATGTTGGGTCGACATTGCAGATCTTGTAAAGCCGGGTTATCCCAAATCGCAAATTTAATGGAAATCCCATTGGATTTAGTCACCTTCAAAATTAGTTGATATCGATAAAGATAAAGTTACAAAATGATGGGGAGATCAGTTTCTACGATATCATCATCTACCAGATCTCCTTCAGCTTTCATAGTATATAGATTAAAATATTAACTGATACTCTGATAGCTGTACTTCAAGTAGGTTGGTGCTTTTTATAAGACACCCTCAATGAAAGATTAATTTATTCTCGTGGATTTGAGATAGATATCTGAGGCTATGTATCTGCTCTTTCATTCGACTATTAATGAGCGGGTTGAAAGTTTTTTCAGGCTTTTTTCAGCAATAAAGTGATTCAAATCTTCTGAGCATGGAGATTCATGATGGACGGCGTTCCATGGCTATCTAGGTGTATCTCCCATTCGAACGCTGTCTTGAGGATTGTTGCCTTTCGTAGCATTACTGCATTAAATAAATAATATCCCTACGGGCTCGGAGGTATCCGTGCCGATATCAGTGTTAAAGTGAGGTTCCTATATGTACGCTCATCACCAAGCTTTAAACGCTTTCATTGAAGCGGTCCGAGTCGTTTGTAAACTGTCGTTGACACAAGAGGAGGTCCCCCAGTCATTTTGATGCGATCCTAAATAGATGATGACAAAAATCAAGGGTATGACGCAGACCTTGTGGATAATCTGACAAATATAGAAGTCATTTCAAAACTGTATATTTTATTGTCAGTTCCCTTTGCTTCAAAAACTGGAGGATTGTGCTCTTCTACCTGTTCGAATCTTAGTTGTGCACCATTTGAGTCTTGTGCTGCTCCACCTAAGATCTCTCCTACAGACATTGTTCGACCATTTATAACTTGAGCCATTCTCTTATCTTCTATGAATAGAATAGACTCTTTGCTAATAACCAAAAAGATTGACTATGTTTGACAACATTGTATACTCTGCTGTATCTTGTTTGTTTTCTCTTTTCGCTTACAATTCGTATTTAACTCGACCATGGTTTAGTTTTCGGCATCAATCATCAACTTGAGTTTCCTGCGGTTACATTTGTGTGTTGTATACCACCTATGTTTCTACACTGAATAGCCCTAAGTATTCTTCGACGATTTGATCGTCGAATCGTTGATCTTTACGTATCTTCGTTATTATTTTGTCCACTGGTTTTTTTACTCTGCAAATGTTTTGAGTAGGCTTCTAACCTTGCAATTGTGGCTGGCAAGTTGTTTCTGGAAGTGTGTCCATCACTTGAGTGATGTTTCTTTGGCTTAGGCATGGTATTGTTCATATTCCTCGTTTTCCCACTTTTCTCCATTGTAGACTATTAGTCGCACCGCTGCAGCTAATGAGTCTTCCTCCTAACTGAAGTGTTCCTGATCTCATAAATACGATTTCAAGCAACTGGCTATACGGCTAGGGTGAAATGTAGCAAGTGTGGGATGATAGTAGATGGACATAGGAAACTGAGGAAACATAAAAGTGAACAACACTCTTACTAATTTTCTAGGAACAGAAACTGCTGCCTAAAAGATTTTGGTACATCATATTGTATAGCTGGCGGGAATACTGCAGAAGATATGATTACTACTTTATCACTGAGTTGTTCTGTAGATGCTGTGGGATGCGGCTAAGAGCTAGCCTCGCTAGGAGAGTTTACAGAGCAAAGAGAAAACTGATTGCTGTAGTATGATATGTTAAAATGGATTAATGAAAGTAACTTGGTTTTTGCTTCCTGAAAGCCGGTTATGGGTATAATTATCCACGCAAATCTCGTGTGTAAATATCCTTAAATAATTCATCATAGTTCAAGATACTGTAGCATCCTGAAAACATTAGTTACAGTCATCATTTTCATATTTTGTTTAATATCTATATCCTACCTATTTTACGGTCCAGCTCTCTTGGTTCATGCTCAATCAGACTTACAGACAACAAAATATAGAAATATGGTTATGGATTTGGGTAACGGTTTAAAGACTAACGCCAGGCTAAATCTTCCAGCTAACGGGGACGGCCCCTTTCCAGCTGTTCTTCTAGTTCTTGGCTCTGGACCTGTTGATATGAATGAAACTGGTGGCGCTGTTCATATCGATAACGAGACAGGCTCAATTATATATCCGCCTGCTAGACCGTTCTTTGATATAGCTCAATATCTTTCAGAAAGAGGCTTTGCAGTTTTGCAGTATGACAAAAGGGGCATAGGTGCAAATTTTACAATTTTGGATAGCAACGTATGGGGAAATGTAACGTTTGACGATCTAAGGCAAGATGCTGAGAGGGCGCTCGATGTTCTTATACAGCAACCAGAAGTTGATTCTAACCATGTAAATCTAGTTGGACATAGTGAGGGAACAACAATTGTCCCAAGAGTTGCAATCAACAATCCCGATATAGTAGATAACATTGTACTGATGGGGTCAGTGGCCCAGAACTTACGTGATATAGGATACTCCCAAGGTGTTAGCACTCCAATACTCTACGCTCAACAGGTTCTAGACCATAATCACAATGGATTGATATCAGTACAAGAAGCATCGGAGAATCCTGTTTTCAGCGCCTTGGCCGGAAATCTCACTCTAGTTCTTGCCCAAAACATTACTACTGCCAATGGGACAGCCGAGCAACTCAATCCTCAATATAATATAAACAACGACACATCCATAAGCATTAACGACGAACTTAAACCCAGACTAATAGACCAAATCAACATAAAATCTGTTGTGACACCAGGGGAGAAGTGCAACGTTCTAAAAGGTCCGTGTCCTATTTGGCTTACATCACATTTCTCTTTGATACCCAATTTGGATATTATAAGTAAAGTTCCTTCCGAAACATCTATTTTAATACAGCAAGGAAAGAATGATACAGACACCCCCGTACAGCAAGCATTTCTTTTACAACAAAGACTAACAGAAGTAAGACATCCTGATCATACATTGATTACATATCCGGACCTGGGCCATTTGTTCTACCCTTCATCTCAATGGTTGACTGCTGCTGGGCCAATTGAACCAAAAGTTCTGGAAGATCTTTTTACCTGGCTTTCAGATCCAGTTAGAGACTTTAAAAAGTTAACCATTCTATCTTCTTCCTCCTAGATGCTTTTGACTCCAATTTGTTATGATAGTAAATCACCTAATTTATCAGATATGGAATATTCTTCTAGTTTATCACAAATTTAATATTAAACATTCCGGTATTAATGCCTGGGAATGGAGAATTCTTCTTATAAGGCTCTGCAATAGGAAATGCATATTGTCAGCTAGCTTTTTTCCCTACTCATGTTTTTACTGGTTTCTTTGGCTATGTTTAATTCAGCGTATGCGCCCAATGACGACGGTAATAGAGGAAAAGGGGGTTCAATAATTGGAAATTATGGGGATGGATATGAATTGGGTACAGAGCGTGGAAAAAACGATGACAGAAATGACAGTGATTTTGATGCAACTTGTCCAAACGGTAGTGGCCTATCGTTCTGTACAAGATACAAAATAGGCTATGGCATAGGTTATGGCGCCTCAGATGTATTAGGAGGAAACTAGAGTGAATTGAAAGACCATACAGCTAAAGCATTAATTGTGCTTTCACTAAGATTGTGATATGCCATCAATATAAAATGAGGTCACAAAAAAATGCATAAAATAATAGCAACTGGATTGATGGCATATATTACAATTGTGGCAATGATAACATCATTGCAACCCGTTCATACAAAAGGGATACGATCGTCATATGTAATCAAAAGGAATGTGATGTAAGACAATGAAGACTAGCTCCACCTCTTTGGTAACAATACCTGCTTTAATACTCTTAGTACCAAATATATATGCTAGCGGAATTAGGAGTGACTGGAGCGATTTCTATGATAATGTAGAAGGTGCATCAAAATGTTGGCAGGATGGTTATAATGATGGTTTAGATTATCAGTTTGATCAGGACAGACATAAAGAGTGTCAGTTTGATATAGAAGAGTATCCAGATTTTGGAGAGCCGTACTATGAAGCATTCATGCACGGTTGTAGACGTGCCGGTAATACAGAACAAACTTGTGAGAGGTTCACAGATCAATGACTCACCTTATTCTTGTGGTTGCAACAAACCCTGTTTTCTTGTCGTTAGTACCAGATGTATACGCAAGCAGCAGTAATGACAATCCTACAAAATCTACTGATGAACAATTCAAAGAGGCAGTCGATTGTTCTAGTGATGGTATAGTGATGGACAATGTGAAAAGGAGGAGGTACATGATGAAAACGTCATAGTCTGCAAAGATTGTTCGAAGGTTTGTTTTAATATGGAAGCTTGGCTAAATGCTCCAACTAGTTAACGTTAGCCTTCAAATCAGTTTTCGTGGTAGTCTAGGAAACTAATCTACTCTTGTGCTGATTATCATCTTTTCGCAGTGCTCATCTGTCCACACACCTACGCCTTCCACTTTACCTTGCCATTCTGAATCTATCTTGTCGGCGCACGATTTTGTAAGTGCGTTAAAGTACGCCTCGGTCATCGCGTTGCTCCCATTAATTCCTCGAGTCACCTCTGTGCGATTAACTTCATTTATGGCGGCCATGGCGTTTTCGCGCAGGTCGCCTACATACTGTTGCTGAACCAAGATATCTTGCTTTGTCCCTGTCTGGCCGTGCCCTGGCACGAAAACGTCAAAGTCCAACGCCAGTGCCTGGTCAATCGATTTGATTAAGACGGGCACGTCCGGAGTATTGGTAAGGTGTTTCCATGGGACGCCGCCGGGCACAACATGGTCTACTGCCATCAGAACCTTGTGTTCAGGGAGATAAACAAAGATGTTACCCTGTTGATGGTATGAGCCAGGATACAGGAGCTGGAGACCTTGGTCGCCTATCTGTAAGTTCATTTCCCTGGTGAAATTCATGTCCGGCACCGGCCTACCCGGGTCGTTTCTTTCATTGAGAACTGTGGCGGTTTCGTTATGAGCGATTATTGTAACGTTTTCAGATAGGTTGGCAGCGCCTATGTGGTCTTTGTGGGCATCACTGTATATCAGGTGAGTGATAGGTCTATCAGTGACCTCTGACACTGCTGCAGACATCTTGTCACCTATCGCTGGAGGCGCGTCGACCACAACGACTCCCTCCTGGGTCACCAAGAACATAGAGTTGTACCCGCCTGCTGATACCACATACACGCCAGGTTTGATTTCTTGCAGCTCGTATTCTGGGCCTTGCGCATATCCAAGGTTCGAAGAAAGAGCAGAAAAGAGGATAAAAGCGGTGGCTACTGAAGAATACCGCACCATGGTTGTGTACATGGAGGGATACTAACCGCCAGTATTAATAAGCGTTGCATGATGAAGAGGTCACTTTTTCCTCCTGTACCTGATTTCCTTTTCTTTTAACAAGCTATAGCCTCTTTTCCAATCCAGGCTTTTGGTACTACAACATGACCGCTATTTCCTGAAGGAGTTACAACACTTTCAATCTGTATTATAATAACTTTCAGCTAAAAGTAATATCATGCGCAAAGATATTGCAAAAAATAGTAGGTTAGTCATGGAAGAGATGGGCATAACAAGCTCGGTAGTTGATCCAATGAAATGTATTGTTAGGGTGGGCAAGTGCTGCCCAGTTGGGGGGAAGAACAACACGTCATGCGTTTAAGATGATGTCTGAGCTTTTAAGAAAAAAGACATTAACTGCAGTAAAAGATCCTCTGGGTTTGGCTGCATCAATATTTTATCTTGCCTCTAAAGAAACAGGCGAGATAAAACTGAGCAAAGACCAGTCTACTAAGAACCTATGCGAAAAGTCCACCTCTTCTATAAGTGATCCATGCACAAGCAAGATGTAGCATTCCGATATAGTTCTCTATCCTCTTTTCCCATCTTATTAGCA
>JBOGPP010000132.1:0-3689 GCA_050748485.1 Nitrososphaeraceae archaeon
GTTTTATCTTAAGATTGGGATCGTTTTTGTTCTTATTATCGTCAGTCATATTTATCCAACTATTCAGAACACGTTTGAACTATTTAAATTGCTTTACATGCATTATGTTTTGTAGTATTAAAGCTTCACTTTAGTTTCCCGCATAACTGCAAGAACAAATATTCCAGAACCCAATGATATCCATGCGACTACCTCAATGGCAGTACTTAAACTTGACAAATCTGCAATGAAACCTATCCCAATAGCCCCAAACACAAATCCCAAATCCCTCCAAAATCTATAGACACCTAAAGAAGTAGCCCTCCAACGTGGATTCGCTATATCACTTATTGCAGCAAGCAACGTGGGATACACAAGAGCTGTTCCTATACCTAAAAGGATCATGCCAATAATTAGTCCAAAGAAGATACTTCCAGACATTAGTATTACCCAAATACCAACTGCTTGAACAATCATCCCCGGATAAATGAGTCTCTTCCTACCTAAGCTATCACTTAGTGGGCCTGTTGCAAGCTGTAAGAATCCCCATATGCCAGGGTGTAATGCTTTTAGAAATGCGGTGTCGTTTATGCCTATTCCAAGAGATACAAAATAGATTGTAAATACACCCCAGGTTACACCGAATATCAAATTGTTAACTAACCCTGCTTGACTAGCCGCTAATAGAGACCTGTTTTTCCAAGAAGTTTCTAAGAATATCTGTTTAAAGTTTAGATTGCTTTCAGCTGATTGGTATGGCCCGTGAGTAAAATGTGGATCTTTTTCTGAAGATTCTAGCCTTTTTTCTAGATCTTCTTTGTCCTTGTTTTGTCCCTTGACTTTTCCATCTTCTATTTCCAGATCTAGTTCATTTCTTAATTCTAAATCTGTGAATCTTGATGTATCTTTAACAAAGGCCACGGATATTACTAAACCCAGTAACGAAAAGGCAATTCCTAAGTACAGTGGATATGGTTCTAGGCCATAAGCAGCTGCTATATAACCTGTAAAGAAGCCTACCAAAGCAACCGAAACATAACCGGCAAATTCATTCAGTCCTAGAGCTAATCCTCTCCTCTCTTTTCCAACTAGGTCAATTTTCATATTTACTGTCATTGACCACGCCAGACCTTGGTTTATGCCTAATAGTAAGTTAGCAAACAAAATCCAGTTCCAATCAGGACCATATAGTAAGATGAATGGAACAGGCACAGCAAATAGCCATCCTAATACTAAAACCTTTTTTCTGTTCCATCTGTCAGATAGGCTACCAGCAAAGAGATTGAGTATAGCCTTAACAATTCCAAAACTGGCAATGAAAGATAGAATTAATACATTAGATTCTAGGCCAAATTCTTCTTTTCCTAAGAGTGGAACGACTGTTTGTTCCAAGCCAATCATGGCTCCTACAAATGCATTAACTAATATGAGAAGTAAGAACTGGTTGATATTTGCTTTTAGACCTAGCCTTATGGTTGGAGCTCTATCCACGTTCTTGTCACCATTGGTTTCATCATGATTCAAGATGCTTGAACTAATTGCAAGAACCATTATTGGTTATTACTATATTTCCTTTTTAAGACAATTCAAATGTCCAAATGATAGCTGGCAGTCAGTTATGAACGAATGGAAAAACTAAGGAAGTTAATTACAAAAAGAGGAATACTTGAAATCTTAATACCACTATGTTGCACTACGAATCCAGTTCGGTATATAAAGTTCAGAACATCTATGAAAGGATTTAGTAACAAAATACTAGCAAAGTATGCTAATGAAGAGACAGACTTTGAAATGTATTAATTTCATTAAAATCGGCACAGAATAAAAGTAATGACCCTTACGCATTGAATAAGACAAAATCAGCATATCATGACACGCTGGATAAGTTTACGTTTAGCATTGTGCTGTATGCGTTCTAAATCATAGCCTCAGATATTTGTTCCGATTAGACTTCAGAGACAATAATAATATCTCTTGGAAGAAAAATGTGACCTATTTTAGGATTCAAAAGTAACTGACTCTACATAAGCAAGTCATTCACGACAAATAAATATGAAGGTCAAATAACGGCGTAACTACGCTTTTGAAAAAGCATTCTTGAGATCGTCTAAAACCATGAGAGGAGTTATATCCAATATAGCACCAAATTGTTGGAACAACGGTTCTACTGCACCTAGAATCATGTCGGTACTATCCATGTCTAAGATAAAGAAGCCCATCTGGCTTCCTTCGGAACAAACGGAATGTCAATACTTATTCTCATGGTTCCTTGCTTCGTTTTTCTTTTTCTGATCTTCTCTCGGCAATCTACTCAGATCTGTCGTATAATCTCTTCAGCAAGAGAATAGACATTATTGGTAGTCTGAATCTACCAGGTTCTAGAAACCACTTAGAATGTCTACAGCACTCAAGCGGTGGTCAGTCTTATAAAAACAGAATAACCAATAATGCAAGGAACCTCATGCCAACTGGTATACTGAAGGTATACATGTATAAAATTGCAATATCCACAAACAGTTATTGAAAAGACCTAATGCACAAAAGCTAAGTTTTAAAACTTAGAATCCCTCTAACAAACTGAGGAGTTGATGATGATATTTTTTGGCTTTCAGGATGCTATCGCCCAAATATCAAATTCTTCTACTACTGATATTACTTCTCAGCTAATCCCCGGAGGTTCATCATCGTCGTTCATTGTTCAGTATAATAATGCTACTCTTTGTGGTTGGAACCGAATTTCCCATAGCAAAGCTTAGATCTGTTGGCAGAACTTCAATGATTATTGCGGTATCAGAAACAATAGGAACTCTAGTTACCTCATTCTTTGTAGCTCAAGCATTGCAATTATCATTTTTTGATTCGATATTTCTTGCACTGGCCATGTCTATTACAAGTACAGTTGTTACTGTTAGAATACTGGAAGAGCTAAACATGATTAGTGATAAGTCAACCACATTACTTCTTGCCATATCTATCGTTGAGGATATAATTGCTATTGCAGCATTAGGAGTTATTCAAACAATTGCTGAACAAAGTGTATCTTAGACAGGGATAGAAGGAGATGGATTGCCTATTTTGCCCATAGCTGTTTCTATAGAAATAGTAGCAGGGTTTATTGGATTCGTTTTAGTTTTAGGTTCAAAATTTATTCCAGGAATTATCGATAAAGTTGGAAGAACAAATGACTATGCCTTGCTTCTAATTTCAATATTAGGACTAGCATTTGGTTTGTCATTTGTAGCAAATTCTCTTGGTCTATCTGTCGCAACTGGTGCATTTCTAGGCGGGGTGCTAGTTGCTGAATCTAAAAGTGCGAACGTGGCCAGGGTAGTAACGGTGCCATTGAGAGATGTATTTGCTGCGCTATTCTTCATATCAATAGGTGCGCTAATGGAGGTGTCTCTTGTTCCCTTCTTTATAGTGCCTGCCTTAATTCTAATTTTAACGTCATTTGCATCAAAGCTCCTAATAGTAACTGCCATTCTGCTAAAATCTAGATACGATACCGTTACTTCGATAAGAACTGGTCTAGGAATGGCTTCTGCAAAAGGTGAGCTGTCGCTAGTTGTTGCAAAAGTGGGACAGGAAACTGGGTCAGTTAGCTCTGCAGTTTTTCCCATAGTAGGGGTTGTAACAATAATCACTACATTTATGACACCATATGTTCTTAGGTTTGGCAGCAGACTTAGGATAATGTCTTCCATACACCG
>JBOGPP010000133.1:0-7845 GCA_050748485.1 Nitrososphaeraceae archaeon
TGCTTATTTCGTCATCAGAAGCTTCGTTATGAATAACCAATAGTATTGCGTGAATGTATCCAACCAGGTCCTGCCGAGATCTTTCTTCAGATATCATGCCTCTGATTCCTGCTCTAACTATCTCTGAACGTCCACTAAATCCAAGTGATTTTTGTAATTTATCCATTTCGTTCAGAATTTCGTCATTTAAGGATATACTAACTATCGTCATCTAATATTAATAATTATTAAGTTTATAAATAATAAATATATTTGCATTATTAATATCGATACAAAAGTAAAATATAAAGAATTAACATTCCGATAACCTGACGACTGGATCAACAGATGGCGGCGAGATGAAGCCTGATTGTTGACATTCTTATGCTTTATTCACCCGGCAGCGCTAGTTGCAGACCAATCTGTGCACTGATATTGAATGGGAACCTTGATCGGCATCGACCATTAGTATGGTAGAACAGAACGACCTCAAAAAACGGTATAGGTGGTATTGTGAAATCATCGCAAGTGTCCCATACAACGAGCGCAAAGCTCAGAGGGGCTCTACACACTCAATTAAAGATTATTTTGTTCGATTCAAATGCATAACTCAAAACTACAGATATAGATTGACCTGTTGATTTTGGCTTTGACCTGATAAAGAGTGTATTTCATCAGTTGAACCAGTCTGGCACGCCAAATTATTGCCATAGCTATCGGTGTCCTCCAAGACTTTAATGCACGCGGTGTATGTGCCTCCTGGCTTTATAGCATCTCTGGGAATTAGCATATCAAATTGTATCACACCATTCCCGTCATCGTGGGGATCCAATAAGGATATAGGGTCAAAGTTGTTAGCATAAGTTTTACCATCGATAGTAACTAATATCTGCGCTATTTTGGTAGAGTAGTCTATCCCTTTAATCTTGAATGAAACCTTGTCGTTGCTAGCTTGTTGTTGTGTTGACGTATCTTGGTTTATAACAGGTAGATTTTCTATAGTTGAATGGTTAGCGCTTGAATCTTGAGCTTTAACAAGAACAAGGTTAGAAAGACTAACCGTACCGACCAAATACACGACGCACATAGTTATTGCCATTAGAACTGAATAGATCCGGTTCATAGATTATTACGAAAAGTTTAGCGCATGTAGTATCTATAGGTAATGAAGGATTCATATTGGAGATTCAGACATAAGATTACATAGTTTAGAAACTTATTCTATCTGATTGATCCTTTTAGTTTCTATTACTCTCAAACGAAATTACTAATTCCTTATCAGTTAACCGAGCGGCTTTGAGTTTCATTCCTAAAGTAATAGCAGGCAATGGAACGACATTTACAACGTAACCTATGTTAGTAGCTACTTTGATAGTGATTCGGTCTGAGATACGTTCAACCAAAAAGTCTGAGTTCTTTGCAAAAGGAACCTTTACTATTAAAGTGAGACCTAAACTATCGCCTTTAAATTCAAAAACCTTTTCACGATAAAAAATTTGACTCGGATCTTGGTCCCCAAATAGGATCTCGGCGTTTCGCTTAAGCATCTCTATCCCTCTTAATTCTTCACTGTAAAGAGGCACCTCCCTAACTGGCAATGGGTAAAAGTTTGATTTAGCTTCTGTTACTCTAGCATGCTGAAAATCAGCCCAGTTAACTAAGAAACTATCCTCACTACGAATTTGAGGCATAATCTTGTTGATGATAATCATGTCTACATTAATACCGTACAGATTGGCTGACATTAAGGTCCTTTTTGCATTTTCCATGCTAAAGCTGTCCGCATTAACAACTAACCTGAGACTAGTAATGTTTGGATCAAAAATTAACTTTGACAGTTTTTCCAATCTAAGAAGCAAATCCGCTTCAGTCTTTAGCAAGTCAGTTGAAGGAGCCGAGCCTGAAAAGTACGGCTGGAGTAGTCGACCGAAGCCACTAACAAGGCCGGCAAGGCCTGAGAGCCTCATGCTTAGACTTCCTACAATTTTTGGAAAATATAGGAATCGCAATGCCTCACCCGATGCCGGCATGTCCAGAATTATCGCATCATATTCTCTAGATCTTACAGACTCTTCAATTTTCAGCAAGCAGAGTAATTGGGTCATTCCGGGTAACATGGCCAACTCATACGAAATGGTATCGTCCATACCTTTGGCCTGAAAATACGATGCAAAGTAGGAAAATATTGTCTTGAAATGCAAATCCGTCTCTACGACTGGGTCTACTTGAGCTGCGTACAAGTCAGCAGAAATTCTTGTAGGTTTTCCTCCTATCTCACCTGCCATCATTGCATCACCCAAAGTATGGGCAGGGTCGGCGGAAACTAGAAGTGTTCTGGATTTCAGACCAGACAACTTCAACGCAGTTGAGCAGGCACTTACTGTTTTTCCAGTCCCACCTTTACCAGTATAGATGACAAGTCGCAATAGATCGCATAGAAAGCTGCGATATTAAGACTTATGGACTATAGTAGATGATTTCATTTTTTTAGATTTTCGTTAGCTGAATTGAAGCTGTTTGCTACATATTCAATATCGCGCACAGAAAGAAGAGGGTGCACAGGCAGGGAAAGGACATGTTTGCTCGCCCATTCTGTAGTTCTCAAATTATTGGGTATTTCCTGGGCCTGATTTGGGAGCCGGGTTTGTACAAGTTCTTTATAGTACGGAGTTAAATGAACAGGGGGATCGTAGTATACCGCTACCCCAATCTTAGCATTATTTGCCATCTTATCCTTTATTAGATCTCGGGTACTAGCATAGTCTAGTGGGTCAGAAGTATTAATCTTGTCTTTGGCCTTTTGACCGTCTAATGCCACCGTGTAAAGATACCAATTAAATTTCTTGTGACCATCCTCTGGTTCAGTTGGTGTTATCAATCCGTCAAAGTCAGAACGTGTAAGCAGGTCGGTTAACAGGTTTGCATTGTTTCTTCTTTTTTCTAGCATTTCGTTAAGTTTTTTCATTTGGCCCTTCGCGATCGCGGCGCTTATTTCAGGGAGTCGCAAATTGAGACCGAATACTCTTGTGTCATAACCTTCTACCATTCCATGATTACGTATCATTCTTAATCGATCAGCCAGCAGATCGTCATCTGTTGTGATCGCACCACCTTCTCCAGAAGTGAGTACTTTGCTTGCATACATACTGAAACAACCCATCAAACCTAACGTTCCAGTCTGTCTCTTCCTGTACTCGGAACCTAATGATTGGCACGCGTCTTCTATTACTTCGATAGAATTACTCTTTGCTAATTCAATTACTTCATCCATATCTGCCGGATGGCCATAAAGATGGACTGGCATAATAGCTCTAGACTTTTTTGTAATCTTCCTAGCAAGGTCTCCGGTATCGATAGTATAGTCAGCTTTGTTCACATCAACAAATACTGGTGTAGCCCCAGCAGCTACTACAGAATTAGCTGAAGCAACAAATGTAAACGAAGGTAAAAGTACTTCGTCGCCTTCCTTCAATCCTAATGCTAGTAATGCAGCTAAAAGAGCAGAAGTACCAGAATTCACTGCAATCACGTGCTTGATGTTTAAATAGCTTCTAAGAAGAGATTCGAATTCCTGAACTCTCTTTCCCCCCTCAAATGCAGCAGACGTAAGAACGCCTTCGTCAAGCACCATTAGTATTTCCTTTTTTTCCTCATCACTAAGCCAAGGTCTGTTTATGGGAATCATTTTAGAGTTAGATCTGCGAGAATACCTAATTAAGGATATCAAATCCACAGACACTATTAGATGTTTTATCTAGAATCATACCCAACAAATAACAGCACGTTAGAAGATTGGCGCCCAAGCATATTCTGAATATGGGTGAGTACGACTTCTTTAAGTTGATTTCAGGAAAGAAGAATATCCATTACTTGTTTTTTGCAGGGTGAATTGGAAACCAAAAGTTAATACAGTTTGACTTGCAGGTACTGCGTGACTTTGTTGAAGGCGAAATGTCCAAAGTGTAGAAATGAAGCAGTAGTCAATGAGGAAATGACAAAGGTTGGCTGTGGCCACTGCGGGTTTAGTTCTTCATATGAATCGTACTTAGAGACTATGAAGGGGATAGCTCAGAACATTTCAGATGATTATCAAGCAAATCTAGACAAAAGCGGATTCTAATCGTCGAATGATTATACACCACACATGAATCTTGAGCAGAATAGTCAAAAGACTTTAAATGATGATCGTAGCATCAAGAATTTGCCTTGAAGAAGCTATCCAAAAGTTAATTAAAGCCCATACTTCTGCATATTCAAAGTAGTAGTGCATTGGCTCAATTCAAGGTTGTCATCTCAGATAGTACCGGAAAAAGTCTTAGTCAAGAATTGAAGGACAAGGTAGCAATTCCACTCCTTGGGCTAAAAATAGGTGATGTTATCGACTCAAATGTTGTTGGTATTAATGGTAAAATGCAGATCACCGGTGGCAGTGACAAATCGGGCACACCTATGAGGCCTGATCTCCATGGAGGGGTAAAAAAGTATATCTTGCTTGCGAGAGGAGTAGGAATGCGTAATCGTAATCCTGGCATTAGAATAAGAAAGCTAATTAGAGGCAATATGGTTACTGAGGAAATATATCAGCTAAATTGTAAACTGCTTGAGGGAAAGTTACCTGAAAAGTCTGCAACTGAACAATCTGTAGAAGAAGAACCCAAATCTTGACACCCTAGACTTTGGACAAGAGTTATATCGGCTGTTTTCCAAGTCATGCACCGGATCGTCATATACATGTCGTACACTTGAATATCTAGAAATCTGATAAGGTCCCATAGGATGAAAAGTTTTCTTTTATTAGAGATCCTTAATTCATTTGAAATTAGTGCTAAGGGTCTCTCCTGTTAATCAAAATGGCCTGTGATTACCTTAATATTCCCAGTTAATTCACGAAGATCATTGCATTGGAAAGAAAGTCTGCCTGATTGGTATATTAAAGAGTATGGTTACCAACCCAATATCAATATTGGAACGTCAGGTCATGTTGATCACGGTAAAACTACACTGGTTGAAGCGATTACAGGTGTATGGACTAGTGCACACAGTGAGGAATTAAGGAGAGGTATCACTATCAAAGTTGGATATGCAGATGCAGCCTTTTATAAGTGCCCCGATTGTCCTGCACCAGAATGCTATTCGTCTAATCCTACGTGCGCGAATTGTAGTAAACCAGGAGAGCTGCTGCGCGTAGTCAGTTTTGTAGATTCCCCTGGCCATGAAAGTTTGATGGCCAATATGCTTTCAGGCTCCGCATTGATGGACGGAGCAATACTTGTTGTTGCAGCAAATGAGAAAGTTCCACAACCACAAACCAGAGAACATCTCTTGGCCTTGCAAGTACTAGGAATAAAGGAAATAGTGATTGTTCAGAACAAAGTAGATTTGATTGAATACGAGAGCGCATTGGAGAACTATGATCAGATTAAGTCATTCGTAAGTGGTAGCACTGCAGAGGAGGCTCCTATCGTTCCTGTATCAGCACAACACAGAGTAAATGTAGATGCTCTCATCGAAGCCATAGAAAACAAACTCAAGAATCCGATTCGAAACAAAACTGCTAAACCTATAATGCACGTATTGCGATCTTTTGACGTGAATAAGCCTGGTATTCAAGTCCAGAGGGTGAGAGGCGGGGTAATTGGGGGTGCACTAGTTCAAGGAGAGTTTTTGATAGGAGATGAGATCGAAATTAGGCCTGGGTTCTACGATGAAAAGAGGAGTAGATATGAGCCTATTACTTCATTAATCTCAACCTTAGGAACCGGTGCAGGTTTAGTTGAATCCGTTAGACCTGGAGGCCTAGTGGCAATTGGAACAAGATTAGATCCTACCTTTATCAAGAGTGATTCTCTTATTGGTTCTGTAGTAGGAAAGCCATCCACTCTGCCTGAAAACGTAGATAGTATAAGTATCGAAGTTTATCTTTTTGATACTGCAGTTGGAACTCAAGAACTGGTAAAAGTAGACCCCATACGAATCAAGGAATCTCTTAGATTGAATATAGGTACGGCTGCAACGTTGGGGACGGTCACATATGCTAAGGACTCTACTCAAATTGAAATTAAACTAAAAAAGCCAGTCTGTTTGTTGCCAAATAGCCGAGTAGCAATCAGCAGAAGGATATCGGATAGATGGCGATTAATAGGTTCAGGGATAGCGGTGTGACGAACAACATACATCACCCATCGTCCATCATTTATTACAGTATCATAGTCATTGGTTTATTGATCTCAAAACTGAAAACCTAATAAATCAACTATTGACTTTGTACTTTTAAGAACTTTTATTGTAGTTGCTGGTCTAGGGAGAGTCCTGACTAAGACCACCTTGCGGCGTGCTAATGTTGTTGTCGTCGTTGCGTGTGCTATTTTCATCGGGATTAGGAATAGGGATGATCGTATCGGAAGGGGCTAAATATATTGTAACTACGCTAACCAGTATTATTATTATTGCAACAATTAAGATAAGGCGTCTATCAGCCATCCGATCGTTTGTTATGTGTAGAGGAAGGTTTTTAATGTAATGATTAGGATCATCATAAAACACAATGAAAGTAGACGACATTATGGTAAGGGATGTAATTTCCTTATCTCATGAAGATACTGTTTCAAAGGCACTTAATCTAATGCACTCAACCAGATTAAACCAGATTCCTATAGTTAACGACATCGATGACTATTTGGGAATGGTATTCGCAAAGGAATTTCTTTCAGTTAATGCCTCTCCGGAATCTAAGCTTAAGAATTTCATATCGAAAACCCCCACTCTAGGTCGTGACGCCGCAGTAGAGCGAGCTATAGAGATGATACTAAATACAGGAAATCGCGCGTTTCCAGTCATTGAGAATAGTTCTAAATTAGAAGGAATAGTCAGTGAAATAGACATTGTAGTTAACGCTAGGTTTGGTCATGCAACAGTAGATTCAGTTATGAGTGGTGCTATAGTGCTAGAGGGAGATGATACTCTTGGGAATGCCCTTTCAAAGATGAGGAGATACAACATATCACGTTTGCCCGTTATCAGCAAAGACGGTGTTTTGACAGGAATCATAAATGTATTAGATATTGCACATATGATATCTAAACCGAGGGAGAGAGCAACTAAGTCTCCTGGACTAGGTACAATGGCTGTAATACGAGAGGTAAAAGTGAAGGATATAATGAGAAATGCTTACTCTGTAGAACAAGGATCAAAAATAAATGATCTAATTGGAGACTTAAAGGATCATGAAGAAGTTGTTGTAGTAGGAAACAAACGTCCGATTGGGGTGATTACTCCAAAAGATGCACTCGAGTTATTGCTTCCGAAGCATGGGGGTCCTACTTTTATACACATTTCGGATCCTGAAAGTGAGGATGACAAGAATGAAATTGAAAGGAACATAACAAAATTCCTGAAAAAGATTGAGGGGAGATTAGAAAATATACAGTTGGTCACTATTTACGTAGACAAGCACAAGACAAGAAAATATTCCATTAGGGCAAGACTAATGACAAACAAAAGCATTGTTGATGCGAAAGCTGTGGCATATGATCCCATATCTGCATCGAAGGAAATTGTCTCGAAATTGGAAAGAAGGATAAAATCGGCACATAGCTCAAAGCTACCAAAGAAGCATCGCCGAGGGACAATTAGAAAGGAGCAATTTTAAATAAAATGGCGCAGATGAGGAGATTCGAACTCCTGATCGCCCGAAGGCGAATCGGCTATCTTCTGACCTGATTCACTCAAGGCCGACGCATTATTTTGTTCTCATTTAGAGAAGACCACTCTGCCACATCTGCCCGTTCCTTTACGATACATTCGAGCTTTTTATAGTTAGTGTTTCTTCTTTCTATCTTTGACGAAATCAAAAATTTTTTCATTGTC
>JBOGPP010000134.1:0-4483 GCA_050748485.1 Nitrososphaeraceae archaeon
CCCTGGGGTTTGCAACTTCTTATTATCGCATTCACCTCTGAAACTATTTCTTGCGTGAAGAATTTCGAATTTATTTGAATACCCTTCTCCACAAGATTGTACTCGAAACCCAGGTGAAGATCAGAAAAAACAAGGTACTTCATTGGGGTGGAGCCAAGCTCATCATAGTACTTAAATGACAAAGCGGCATGTGAAGCTATGATTTCGATGTTAGTAATGACATCTTATCTGTCAAGAACCGCTCTAATATCCTTTCCATTATTTTTACAGGAATATTTTACTGAGGTTCGTGGGGGGGCAGAAAAAGCCTACTTTATAAAAATTCCACCGACGTTATCTCCATTGCTGCGCGATGGTGCAACGGCAGATAATGAATGCAACAACTCCTTCTTCCATGCGGAATTCAATAGCGGCGAGGAACAATACGATTGCAAATTCAGCTTGAAGGGTATTTCTTGGTTTCACACATATGCTTCACTCGTAAATCAAATAATATGCCGGTCGAGTGAACGTTATCATTCCCAACTCGCGTTTTTTTCATAACCTTCAAGATTACGCGTAAATTTTTTTTGCAGTGAGCAGTGAGAGGTTCAGGATGCTCAATTTAGGATACTTTGAGCATGCAAAGTTCGGAAAGGTTAGACGAAATTGGACTTCACATACGTCTTGCGGAGGTTTTTAGATAATACGTAGTCGAAAACTGGGAAATACTGAATGAAAAAGGGGATTCGGCCCTTCTTGGATGTAGGTTCAACAAATTTCCTATTCAAAAAAGCGACTTTTCTTAACACCAAATTTCTTCCGAGGCAATTGGCCATGACTTCGTTAATTGTCATCATACAACCAATGGTAGCTGAGCTAAGTACTCAAGACCCAGTACGAACGTGCTACTGGGAGATTTGAATTGCGTTTACGCATCCGTGTTGTCCGGGTCTGGAAGTCACCTTTGCGGCACCTAATTCAGTCTCAATGATCGCCCCCTTGTTTACTACTCCTCTTCTTTCATAATCCCTATTTGCAGGATTCCTAATTACCTGTGAAATAATTGTCTTTTGAGTCTTTCTAGTTTCTGGGTTAGTCACATTAGCAAATTCTGAGCTTTTCAACGCGGTTTTATAATTGCCACCTCTAGTTCGTCGTGAAACAGAGATAGTTTTACCTACAAGTGCCTCATTAGGATAACGATCCATCTCGTATTTCTTTCTACTTCTGGAGGGAGTAATTTTGCCGCCGGTGTATTTTCTGCCAGTGAGGTTCTCTATGGACTTGCGCATAATTAACCAACGTCCGAAAGGGGTAATTTAATACTTTTCAAACGTCTGCCAGTTTTCTTGGAAAGCAGGTATTGCAAAGGCGATCAAAACCCTACGATTTACCAGTTGAAACCAGATTTCTTTTCAACATATCCAAGTTTGGAATACCAAAATAACTTATAAATTTCTCGGTGGTCTTGTACACTTTCAATCTGCCCAATACTTCATGTCTAACGAATCCGTGACTATGTAATTCCTTAAGATGAGAATATACTTGAGAACCTCTAACTCGCACTAGCCTAGTAGAAGTAACTGGTTGTTCGTATGCAACGTAAGATAAGGTCTTCAAAGACGCTTGTGACAAAATAGGCTGATGTGAAAACTTTCTAACAATCGATAGATAGATGGGTTTCACTTGCAAGACAAAAGTACCGTCCTCTAACTGGGCTATTTCCAAAGCCTTTAACTGAGAATTAATCGTTTTCATTAAATCCTTGATGACTTGAATAGTTTTTTCTCTCGAAGTAATGCCTGAAGCCTTAACGAGCTCATCGACTGACATCGGTTTCCCAGAACAATAAAGAGCAACCTCAATACGCGCCCTAACTTCATCTTGCAATAAACCCTTCTCCTTCATTTTCATATCGGGGTTTACACTACGCCTATGGCGAACCGTCTCGTACGTGGCATAACAAGATGTCATTGCTGTCACTAGTTTGTTCAATACGTATAGTCCCCTTCAAGGCCAGGTACAACATTGCCAGAAAGCATCTCGCACTCGATAGTGCGTCCATATCTGCGATCAAATTACTAAATAACTCATTTCCTTGTTCGAAAACCCTAGTACGGATCATCGTCTCGAACTGAGCCAAGATTTCCTCGATTTTTATAAAGTATTCTTCAAATGAAAAGTCCTCAACTGGTTCTATACTAATACGTGGTTTACGTGTCCCTGATTCAGTGAGGCTGGATATCATGCTCTCTAACACTGATAGTAGCTCTTGAAGCGAAACAGGATAACTTGACTCGTATCGAAAAGGTATTGTAATAGGGCTTAGATTCTCAATGGGAACTTCATCTGGATGGCTTGATGGTTTACTTTTCTTTTCTGACATACTCTGCAGCTTGAAAATGCTTTCTACCTTAATCCGGTGTATCATCGATGACGAAAGGGCAGCAATACCACAAATTCTCAAATCCTTGTACTGGACCCTTTCAAGAATATCCAGCAGCATTCGTAGCATTGACGCAACATCAATATCCCATGCATCCCTTTTCAAGATAAGAGAGGGATTAAATAAAACATCTATGGGAGGCTCAGAAAGCTTTTTTCTTTCATTCCCAGAAATCCTACTTGTTAGATCTTGATTTTCACCTGTTCTAGACATTTTTCCTTTCTATCCCGTTTCATAATGTTATCTTTGGCTTGAATATATTAGTGTTCAAATTTGCAGCCCTCACAGCACGATGACCTAATGTTTGAATTCCTTTATCATGATGTACTATTCATCTTTGGTCAAGACCTGTCCTAGGCTAATGACTTCATTTAAATAACCAAATATCGTTATAGTAGAAGTTGGGAAACCAGGCACAAAGCAACAAGGTACGCGCTGAAATTAAGTTTCCATTAATTCTAATTCATACTCCCTATGGATTGAGTTTTTTCGATAAAGTAGCAGGTAGTAGAATTGCAAAATTATATGCGAGGTTTAATACATATCTTATGCCACTCATAACTGCTTTAGCTGTATTTTTGATAGTGGGTTCGCTAATGGTTCTCTTTTCCAATGATGCGGCTCGGGAAGGGGTTAGGGATATAGGACCTCAATCAAATCTCCTTATCCCCGGGTTAAACCCCTATCTGCCATGGACGTACGGGTGGATTGCTTTAGTTTTAACAATTATCATACATGAAGCGGGACACGGGATCGTAGCCAGGGTGTACGGCGTGAGGGTGGAGTCTACAGGATTGGTACTTATTCTGGGTTTTCCTATCGGAGCATTTGTCAATATAGAAAGGGAAGAGTTGGCTAGAATTAGGTTAAAGGAAAAGAGCGCAATTCTCACGGCAGGTCCCATGAACAATATGATAGTGGCAGGGCTTTCTCTCGGTTTGCTCTATATTGTTGTCTCAACACTTGTGCCGTTGCCACAACAGGATGGCGCTCAATACGGAGTGGAGATTATGACTGTAGGTGATGGTTCGCTTGCAAATTCAATTGGTATAAAGGAGGGAGATGTAATCTTGGACATCGAAGGAGATAGAGTAGAACACATTGAGGATTTGAGCAGGCTTCTTCAATCAAATTTGGGAAATAATGTGGCAATCACATGGAGGGATACTAACGGTCAGGAAATTACAAGTATTGCTTCGATCCCTGCTAGAGTACAGCCCAATACAGGCATTCTTGGGGTTACTATCACAAATGTATCACCAGATCCGGAATTCGTTCTGAGTCGATACAAGAGTGCCTTCGGCTCTAATCCAATTGCGATTCTTCTTCCACCCACTATGGCGGAAGGTTCAGTGCCTTATTCTGACCTAATGGCATCCAAATATTCGTCAACGCTCGGATCCTCTTTTCCAATTATCGCAAACTTCCTCTTCTGGCTATGGTTCGTCAACTTTAATGTAGGAATCTTCAACGCATTGCCCATAGGGCCACTTGATGGGGGCCAATTATTTAACTCACTGATCGAAAGAAAAGTGAGTGCAGGTTCAACTCGTCTCAAAAACGCATCTCTAATCTTGACGCTTGTGATGGTGATGATTGTGGCCATATTATTCATATTGCCATGGATCCTAAGGTAATAGAATGACTGGTAAAGATCCCCTTTTGTATTAAATTATTCCATTCCTAGGTCATTCGTGACCCCTCATACCAATAGGTTCATGCTACCACAAGTGATTCAATTTCGACAATGCTGATAGTTTAAGCATCTAGGTATTAACACATGCTGCCTAAGGAAACTAATATTTGAAGCCGCTTCACATAGAGGATAGTGTATGAAAATGAATACAAACGGTGATAGGGACGAATATTTTCCGTCGATTAGTGATTATGAGCATACTGAACACATTTTCTTTGAACTTGCAAGCGAGCACAGATTGCAAATTTTGTTCAAATTGCATAACGAGAAGACAAAGCTGGCCAAGCTTGCACGAGATCTGGACGTAACAATGCAAGAGGTACATCGAAATCTCAACAGACTCTTTGAGGCGGGGCTGA
>JBOGPP010000135.1:0-12083 GCA_050748485.1 Nitrososphaeraceae archaeon
CTGTTCAACCTTTCAATCAATATGTGTTTTCCCAGGCAGATAGCGATCCATCAATGATTATGTCTCATTCAGAAAATTCAGAAGGAGAATATATTACTTCGTATAATGATGCATTAATCAAAGCACCGTTGTTAGTCGCTCAATGTACAATAGTGGGAATAGTCTTTGGCCAGCTCATGCTATCAAGGATATTCTATAATCGTATATTAGTGAATTTCAGCAGGGATAGTATTACGAACCAAACAAATCTTGGTACAGATAGGAGATTATCCTTGATAATAATCCTATCTGCTGTGGCATTATGTGTTTCTTGCACCGGTTTTTTGATGCTGCAAGTATACAATTTGTCATCAGAATTGGACCTGGGCTTCTCTGAAACGTTTTCCATAGTAATTAACACTTCGCTTTATACAGTTTGGCTCCTGAGAATCATCACATCTATTTTGATACTTACTCTTTCAGTGATATTCCATATATTGAGTAAGAGAGACTTGATCGCAAGAAGAAGCATCGATGGAAATAGGATTGGAAAAATTAAGAACATAGTCCTGTCTGCCATCCTTATCTGTGGTTCAATAAACATTATCTCTAATGGGATAGTGAGTCATAACGCTGCGGCGGAGTTCCTTCCATGGCTGGCGATCTCTGCTGATTGGTTTCATGTTATGGCTGTTTCCATTTGGTTGGGGGGGGTATTCTATATATCATTGATACTTCTTCGTACAATACGTACTAGCAGTAATGATCTAACATACGGGAGAGAATTAGATACAACGGACGAGCAAAAAGTAGTAAGAAATTCTTTCGTACTAGCACTAATGCTTCCCTATTTCTCAATGATTGCAATCATATGTCTGGGTGTGATTGGTATAAGTGGATTGTATATGGCATTGATCCAACTTCAATCAACGGATTCTTTATTTGATTCCTTGTATGGAAACATTCTCATTCTTAAATTATGTGTGATTGCACCTATGATTGCGTTAGGCGCTTATCATCAGATTAAATTGCATGTTGTCATGGTGCAGATCGCCAAGCGGGGAAGTAAATCACAAGAACAATTGAGTATCTCATCAAATACTAATAGAGAAGCTCGCTATGATCCATTTATGCGATTTTCCAAAACAATCAAAGTAGAGTCTTTGATCGGAATTGCTGTCCTCACTATATCTTCATTTCTAACAATTACATCTTCTCCGGCTATGGTACATTCTGGCGCTCAAATGCAAATGGAGGGTTCACAGTCAGCTATCAACAACCCAGACGGCAGTAGTAGTGGAGGAGACAATGAAAATATGCTTAGGTTGACCGACGCATTCACTATTGCAGCATCGATCTTGGCTGCCATTGTTTTGGTTATGAGTTTCGTTTACTACCGAAAGAGTAAGCAAGTATTGAAGACTACACTAGATCTACTGAAGCCGCAATGACATCGGGTTGGACTGATATGTATTACTAATGAAGGCTTGCGAAATCTGCTGGTATATCTTTTGCTATTATATTCGACCTCCAGATTGTTGAGGTGGGTAATTGATTAAGTGTTTTAGGTTGATGTGAATTTATATTCCAATAGAATCTTTCTATCTATCATCGCGACATTTCTTGGTTATAATGATCTAAATTGAGATACACATATCGAGAAATTAGCGTACTATTAGCCTAGCCTAGAGAATAGATTCAGAGGTAAGAATTCAATGGACATATATATGATCGAATGTGAATGTAATAACTAGTTTTACCTTGTCGAGAGATGTACTATAAGGTTTATGAATATGGAATGATAGGAAATATGTTGAAAGAAAAAGAGGCAATTATGAACGATTGACGAAATTTCGATATTATAACGACAAGAGGCTAATTTTATCGGTGACTATGTTAATTCCACTTGCTATCATGATGTTGCTGATTAATAATTTGGTTCCTCAAAATGTTTATTCACACGCAAATCCAGTTTCATATTCACCAAAATCCAATATAGTTATTGGAGCTAATGATAAGTTGCCTGAGAAAGTAGTAATTTCGTACACCGAAAGGCCAGAGCCAAAAGCTAGCTATATTCGCGTAACAGATTCAAGCAATGAAAGAGTGGATAAGAACGATTACGTGGTCAGTCCCAGCAACCCTCGAGAATCTTCAATATCTCTGGATGCTTCAAAATTGAAGCCAGGCGTTTATACAGTCTCTTGGCTTGTATTATCAAAAGATGACGGCCACATCTCAAGAGGTTCGTATGTTTTTACAATCGGCCAAACTACTAGTGAAGCCCAGATAAATGCAGGTGATATAACAAGTAACGAATTTTCTGATAGTACTATTGTTGACAATGTCAATCTTACATATAAGATATCACCGTTCTATTCAGGAATAAATAACAATTTTACTATATCACTGTCTGACTCTGTTGGAAAAGCCCCTACTAATGTCAAAACCGTTTTTATGGTGTTCAGTAACAAACAAGCTGGATTAGGCCCAATTTCTGCCGAACTGTCCAAGGTAGGTGAAGGTGAGTATAGCGAATCAGGTGGATATCTTAGTCAACCAGGGGAGTGGGAAGTGAAGATAATCGTCCAAAGAACAGATGCTTATGATTTAAACCATAGCTTTGTAGTTACTATGCAAAATCAGCTATGATTTAAATTTAAATTCGATCTATCGGTATACTAGTGATCGGTTATGGGATCTTATGACAGATTATCGTACGTAAATTTTCTGATCCTTATGGCTTTTTTTGTGTGCTCTATTGCTACAACATACTACATAAATTTAATCCTCCAAAACAATAGTAATCCTCAGATGGCGTTTGCGCATCAAACCAGTAAATATGGAAACTATACTCTTGAATATGGATGGATAGAAGAACCGGTCCTAATCGATGAAATCAACGATATAGTAGTCGGAGTAACGACAGATTCAGAAAACAGCTCTTCTCCCGTAAGGAATGCATTAGCTGAAATGGATATAAAGGTGAAGTACGGGGGTATCACTAAAGATCTGGCTTTTGTTCCTTCACAGGAAGAAGCAGGGCTTTACGAAGCTGAAATACTTCCAACAAGATTAGGATCCTATGACTTGGTAGTAAATGGCACTATTAAAGGTCAGGTTATCAGTGATGAGGTGCAGATCGAGGATGTTGAAAGTAAGGATAAAATATCATTTCCAGAGTCAGGCGACAATGCTGCTGCAGCTGGGACATTCAATGCCGATACCGAATCTCAGTTGTCTAAAATACCATCTCAGTTGACAAATGATCTTGACGTAGTAAGGCAGGATTTAGCCACTTCTGCAAATATCACTCAGGAACTCCAGGATGGAATAAGTGCGGTTGATAAAGAGACAAGTAGATCTTTCATGATAGGAATGACTGGCATAGGTCTTGGGATAGCTGGAATTCTAATAGGTGCAATTGCTCTTTCCCGACGATAGTATCAAAATAGTTTTGATTTTTTCTTAATCATTCGGTAATCTGCTACCGTCATAATGTGAGTTCCACAATTTAAGATTCACTTATAGCAATGGAATTTATTAGTAGTTGGATGAACAGAATATTTAGGCTTCAGAAGTGTCAAGAAGTCAGAGTTAGCCATAATAAAGATTTCTAGTTGTGGTACATCATTATTAAAGAGACATTGAGACATGCACACACACATTAAATATATTCAATTTCTTGCTGAAGTGCGATAAAAAAGAAAAAAAGATCTGCGCTCTAGGTACTTGATGAATTAGTGCCGCTGCCCGATTCCATTGACGCAGCCCATTGAGGTTGCTGATTTCCACCTACATAGTCACTACCCTTTGGTGGAACCCATGCTCCTTCAGGAAGATCAGTTGCTGTTGAGTTGTCAGATGCTACTACGACGAAAGCTCCTCCTTTCACTACGTCTACCATAGAATGATCCACTCCTACATACGGTCCTGCTTCTGGGAATATGCTCTCGAAGACCGAGGCTGAACCCGGCGGAACCCACCAAGTTTCATCATTCATTGATACTGTTCCATAACTATTGGCTTGCTTGTTGAAGCCGTCCCGCACATCCATCTGACCAGCGATGAAGTGGAATGCAACGCCGTCATTAGGTCCTGGACTAAGAACAAACCATCTCGTCAATTCACCGGGTTTGACGTTGAACACAGTGGCATTTGGATTAAGCTCGAGCTTTGAAATTTTTCCTATCGCTGGGGCATATTTGTGAGCCATTCCATTCGTGAGGACTAGATCAGGCTGGTCTGTAGCAAACTTGGTGATGTCAAATGAACCTACTGTCCCATTAGTTCCTTTGAATAGACCTTGATCAGCACTGTTATAGATTTCTCCGAACGACACGTAGAACTCCTTTGCTGGTTCTTCATTCTGAGGGTGAACAACGATAAGACCATACATACCATTAGCAATATGCTCCCAGACGCCATTAAGCGCATCAGCGGCACAGTGATACATAAATGCTCCTCCATTTACACCTTGCAGGCTCCATGTGTATGATTGGCCGGGTTCGACGGGACCAGAATTAACCTTCTTATCACCTATCCCTGCATGAAAATCAATGCTATGTATGAGCTTTCCATCATTCTGAAGTGTAATAGTCAAGTTGTCCCCTTGGTCAATACCAATTGAAGGTCCAGGAATTGTTCCGTTAAATGTGTACGCATTGTATTCAATTCCACCAGGGTGCAATGCGTTATCGGGAGCTACCTGCACCACAGTTTCGTTTGTTACTAATGTCACTTGTTTATTTACACCGCTAGGTGTGAATTCAACATTCATAGCTTTTGCAGATTGCGGATTTCCGACCACAAATGGGTAAAAAGCGAATCCAGCGATCAAAATGCTAATCAAGAAGCATGCCAAGATGCCCTTATTTCTCATCAGCAAAAATACTATAACTCTTCTATAAAAGGTTTTACAGCTATAAATCCACTTCAGCATTGGCCCACATTTCGACCTTGTTTGCAAGTATAATGCTGTTACTGTTATGCAATAATATGATAGATAATCTTTGTATTGAAATAAGCTTTCGAGATACCTATTGTTGTGATCTGTATTCGATGAAGCTCTGACAATCAATCTGTGAATTTTAGAAGATGAGGATTTGTTAAAACTTTATACTCATATACGTGTCTCAAGTAACTATTGCGCTAAGTGTCTGGGTTTAGAGCGACTAATCAGATAATGTTTTTAACCTGCAGACTGTAAAGTATCGACTCTATCTCGTCGTCAAGAAGGGAAAGCCGAACGACAACAATTTTCGCTATTATTATGGATAATCCTCAACATGATAGAGCCACAACGGTCTATATTGTCTAGTCCTTGCGAGTTTTATCAAAATGTCCTCTCGTTTGAGCTTCGTAGGGGAGCAACTATTCGAAAGTAGATCTGACAACTAATTACTTACCTTGACGTAGCAGACTTAATATTAGCTTTACCCGTATAAAGTTGTTAGATGACCAAAGGGAAGACTGTTGCATCTGCAATTGTTTTTGTGGTCCTTATGTCTATGGTCCCTCACTTTACCCACATTACGTATGGTCGTGTCTGTAACTGTGCCCAGTATACTGAACTTTCGCAGCCTAGAAATTCGGAGAGTATTCGTACCAACCGGGAAGAAGGTCAAGCCAGAATTCAAACTGACAAGACGACCGGCAGACTGATGGTCAGGAGCTCACCAGAAAACAAAGTGCGGATATCAGACAGACTTTCTTACTATTTTCAACAGATAAATATTACATTTGGGCATGCGAAGGACTTGATCAGAGAGGCTTACCAAATTGCTACGGAAGAGGAGAATTATACACCTGAGGATGCAAAAAGATTGCTTCTAGAGAATATTACCGTCTTTAGCAAGCGTACAATCTACTCATCGCTTCCTGACGAATGCAAGGACTTGGCTCAGCAACAACGAAGGTTAAACAAGCGGAAATCGGTTGCAACTTTGCAACCGGTGGAGCAGCAAGAAGCTGCAACAGCAAAAGTCCCGCAGAATCCGATTAATAATGATGCCTCGATGGGTGTACAGAAATTTTATGATGATAATCATATCCCTACAGTTGAAACTAATGATATGAAAACAGAATTAAGACAGAAACGGAACAACATTGAACAGCAAAAAGGGCAAATGATTGAGTTTAAGCTCTTGGGGAGTATGATGGATGAATTTCTGTCGTACATTGGGATGATTGGTAAAGAAGACTATTGTCTTGGCTGGATATATGACGGTGAACTGATAGACAGGGAGATTAGTCCCGTCCTGGAAGGTAGAATGCAAGTTGCTGACAAACCTGGAAGGACATATAGGCGCAAGAAGAGATTGGAACTTGAGAGAAATTCCATTAATGACGACAGTCATGAAACACCATAAATGCTAATCAATTCCAATGACTAGCATTTATCCTCCTGCCGACCCAAAAATCATAATAGATCACAATATATTAGTGTCATCATCATCTCTCTTGCCTTTTCCTACGGTACAGAACTACTACACAACACGCTGCAACCAATAATGACGCAGGAGTAACAAAATAGATCATTAAATTTCTATAAATTATTGATGTGAGGTCCCCCACTGACAAGTCAAAGCTTGCAACTATTGGTTTGGCTTGGTATTTTGGATCTCCCATAACTCTGGTCTCGAGGGTCAGTACATAATTGGTATTGTTACCAAATTTGTATGGAATGCTAAAATCGCTAAATTCATATCGTTTATAGGGTATTTGTTCCACTACCCGATTAGATTCCTTTTCTTTAATAATGAGAGCAGAGAAAATATTGTTAATATTACTATTTTCTTCATCAAGAACACTAAAGTTCAAAGTTGCATTTTCGCCTGCAGTTGGGCCGGGAGGAAAAGGCAGAAATACGACTCTAAAACCGTCAATGGTTTTATTATCGCCAAAGAAATGCCCATATGCTAGATTGTTGCCAAACATATTACTTTCTACCAGTAAATCATTCTCATGTTGAAGCATAACTGTACCAAATAACCATATCCCAGGGAAAGTAACAAGAACAAATATGACAAGTAGAGGGCACAAAGGCGATGGATTCTATCCATGATTATTCTGATAAATGTCTTTTCCTTCAGTGGTATCGGATTAATATTAAAATATTAAAATCAGGGGATGAAAAGTTAGATATTCAGGACTTGTACTTAGTAGCCGATACTTAAGCTTGTGATATTAACCTGACCGTGTATCAGAACCATGAAAAAATTAAAGATTCTTCCAGATCTATTTTTCAACACTCGTAACGTCAAAAGATCGTCTCGTCGGCGAAAATTTGCCAATTATAATCTTTATTTAATGTAAAACTTGATTCGAGGAGTTTCTTCTTTTTTTGGTGCGCAGCACGTGACTACAGCAAGGACATCTGATGCCTTCGTGTTTGATAAATAAACTACATACCGTGCATCTCTTAAAACCCAGTCCATAAGGAGAATACGCTCCTCCGCCGATGGTCAGCAGTTGGTGACATTTTCCCTTACAGCCTACAGCCATAAGTATCTAGATTATGATACCATGACCCTCATTAAAATGCTGCTCATAATGCATTCATAAGTATGATATGAAAATAGTGCTTGTTGATACTACTAAAAGTATAATGCGACCTAGATAGTAGCAATACCATCTCCCCCAACAACCTGCGACTTGTAACCATTGTCATTTCTCGCCACCTCGTGTTACAAAAAACTAAAAATCATATCGGTAAGTAGGTGAAACAGTATTTCAGTTAGATTGAATGTATCATTCATATGGGCATTAAATGTTGCAAATATTTGCAATGCCAAAATCGGTGGAATTTGCTTTTCTGACTATATTGTTTACTGTAGTTTCTGCTTTTTATTTAGTTGATACTAAAAGTTCCTATTCTAGCGTTCTTAGCGATAATAATGATAATACAAATACTCCCACCGAACCACGATCATACGCCCTACTTACGGAATGGGGAACCCAAGGTGAGGAAAATGGGCAATTTGGAGGAATTAATGATGTTATTGTAGCTAATGATAATATTTTTGTTCCAGACTACGAAAATCACAGGATACAAAAGTTTACAACCGACGGACAGTTTATTTCAGCATGGGGCGCCAAAGGTACTAGCGATGGGCAATTTAACAAGCCACATAGTATGAGCAGTGATCGTGCAGGAAATGTCTATGTCGCTGATATGAAGAATCATCGCATACAGAAATTTGATAGCGACGGCAACTTTATCATGACATGGGGCTCTGAAGGAGAAAGCGATGGACAATTAAAGAATCCAGCGGGGGTTGCTCTAGATACCTTGGATAACGTGTACGTTACTGACCAAGATAATGGGCGAATTCAAAAATTTACTAATGATGGCCGATTTATTACAAAATGGGGTTCATCCGGAAGTGGTGAGGGACAATTTTCAGAGCCAGAGGGACTAGATGTCGACACTGAAGGACGGGTTTATGTGGCCGATACAGGAAACAATAGAATCCAGGTATTTGCTCCCTCCTAGGACATGAAAGCCATTAAAATTATTTCCGTAAACGTGTAGTGGTCAATAAAATGTTTATTTTATGACTTTTTAGTTGAGATTCAGCCATTCCTCTGTATGGGGGGGAGAACGGTGGGATATTTTATTTTATCATTTGGTGTTAATTATTCTGTGTGAAATTTCCCTATAGAATACCATCATAGAGACAAATCACTTTACACCAATAGTTATTGGTAGTTCCGTCACATTTAGGTGTATATTATCAGATAGAATAATATGCACGAGATCGTAGCATTTAAGTGTAGGTATGATGTATTCTAGTATTAGACTAGAAATAGTCTGCTTCATGGTAAGAGGGGCTGGCTTGTCTAGCCTCTCTTGCCAAGTATTAATTCTATACTGGGAGTTATAAAAGAATCAGAACAGAACCTATTTCATATGAACCGGGATAACATCTAATAACCTAAATTCGGGGTTAAAGCAATTCAAAATATACGGATCCCACAAATACTTTCCGAAGCCATCAGTCTAATGTTATTACCACGTTCACTCAAGAAAATTATTTTGCCTTTAGTTACCTATGTCGACTCGCTATCTATGCTTTATGACGTTGCATTCTTTGGAGAATTCAATAGTGCAAAAATATTCCGATGTTTCTGAATGACATTGTTTCGTTTGCTTATGATCTATATCTCGAATTACTGCAAATTTTATATGAACGGGTATATTACCACAATCACTTCGTCACGACAAGGTCAATGATCTTTGAATAGCTCACAGTATCGTATCTTGCACCAACTGTTAAGGTATAATTCCCTGGCGTTATTCCTTTGATTGGCTTGACCTCCATTTCAATCGTGTATGGACTATTGTAACTCGAGTTCTGAGTCAAATTATCATTATCAAGATAGAATATTTCTTGATCAGAGTTGACAGTAATATTCCATAACTTTCCTGACGGAGTAATAGATGTTGCAGTTGTGATTTCAACAGGACCATTAGGTATTTGTTGATTATTTCTAGTCTGTTCTCTGAAGTAAGAGCTATTGGGATATACATGAATCAGGAATCTAACGGCCTTCCCTGAACTAGCATCTAAGGTTATATTATCTCTTGAAACTGTCAGCCATAAAGGTAGATTTGTAATCTTATCGGACCGTAGAACTCCGATCTTATTTTCGCTCCATTCAGTAAACCATACGGATCCTACATCATCGATGGTAAATTTTAGCGGGTTAGAGGTATTTCCCCACGATATTCCTTTAGTGGGAATTTGATACTCAACAAGAGTAGAATTTACTGGATCAAAATATGCTATGGCATTTCCCTCGTGTTCATTGAACCAGATCTTATCATCCTTAGCAATATTCCAATATGGAAGGGTGGTGGTGTCGTTTCTACTGGTTGCAAGAGAAGTTGAATACTTTTTTACTAGCGATGTTTTTGGATCAAATCTAAAGAATAGATTGGTTGCATGATCATTTATCCACAGTATCCCTTCGTCATCTTCGGCTATTCCTACTGGAACTCCACTGCCTTCAAGTAAATCAAATACAGTGAAATTCTTGCTTGCGACATTAAAACCTACTATATTCCCGCCTTCAGGATAAGTTAGCGAAGTAAACCAGATTGTATTGTTGTAGTTTTTACTTATCAAACCTGGTCCCAAGGTTTCGTATTCGATATCTTCGAATGGATATTCGGTTATACCGCTTGTTGTATTATCAATGACTTTGCTAGGATCCAATACACCAATACGCTTTCCGAATATTTCGGAGAACCAAATCATCCCCTTATTGTCAATAGAAAGCCCTTGAGGATAGCCACCTATAGTCGGAACCTTGTACATCTCAAATTTCTTTTCAGATACAAAATATCTCCAAATCGCATCGTTAACTTGATCCGTAAACCAAAGATTACCTTCTTTATCGAATTCCATACTCCAAACCATTGAGCCAAAAGTCCCCTTCGTTTTCCAGTTTGGAATCTCAATAAAATCAACGAACTGTCGCAAATCAGGATCAAAAACCACTAAATATCCTGACCATGTGGCGACAAACCAAATCTTGTCATTTCTGTCCACTGTAATTCCAACTGGCTGAGAGCAAGTTAGAGGGATATAATATTCTTCGATATACTGTGTCGAACTGGCAAAAGGGGTCCCGCACAAGTAGCGCTCATTCTTCACAGAAAGCTGTTTTCCTTCCGCATACGCTGTCTCATTGAGAGCAGCACCTCCCCTCAAGTAATAGTCCTTATCTATACCATTATTATCTTGGTCAGGGGACAAAGAATTTTGTCGATACTTAGCCTCATCATCTAAAATGAAAGAGCTAAAGAAATTACTGTTTGCGGTCGTAATCCAGAATAACGCTGAGGACGCGATTAGGACAGTTACAGCAATTGCAATAAAACTTTTAGACTTTATTGGCATTGGGAGACGCTTTTATCCTCTTTCACATTTACAATATACAAATAAGAGTCTTAGCTATTCGGAAAACAAGATTTTTCTACCCCTAATTAGATACAGTATGTGTATGGATAGGATGGTATTTTGATTATTAAATTAGACCTAACTTTTATCCCCGACAATATTAGATCTCTAATAGTTAAATGTATTGATTTAGAATCAATGGCTAGAGGTATTAATAAAGATAAAGTGAATGGCAGAGAAAGCGATGATGGAAAATCAAATAAGCATACGGGTTCAACCTCCATCTTTTACTATGACAAATCGTCATTAGAGGAGCTTATGAATTTCTTGAAAAATACACTTGAGAAGATTAAATTGAGTCAGTTTGTAGTAGTGGAAGATACAGAAAACGAAAATACTCTTGCAATAGTTAGGAAAGGTGACATAGAGCAATTCGGCATGTATGTATGCGGACATTGTGGAATGATGTTTAGAGGTGATGAGGAAAGAGTCGTTCATGAACGTATACATTATTTCATATAATAGATATTAATCCATGAACTAACTGTGTACAGGTCGTGAGAATTCACCTCAGAACCGTACACTTGGTCATGACTATGTCTAACTTAAAAGTTGTCGGAAGTAAAAACTTCTAGATGTTACAAGCTGTGAAAGAACAGAACTAGTATGATGGATTCAGAAAAATGATAAAGTTTTCTGCACACGGATTGGCTATGATTGAACAGTGTAGATATCTATGAGGATTATTCAATACCATGAGCTATTCCTACATCCAAATAATTAAAGCAGGGTAATTATGAACTCGAAAAAAAGAGGTTTTGAACATAAGGCGGTTTCTATTAACGCTTAAATATTATTATTAGGAAGATACTTTACGTTAATGCAGTTGTTATTTTTTAAGTCTCTTAGTCAGTAACGTTATCTGAAAAAGAAACTATATAAGTACTTCACTTTATTCATAAAATAGTAAATTGCAATAGATTCAACCTTTAAAGTAGCGCATAGTTAGATCACACATACTAATTTGAGGGGTGAATAACCTTGTTCAAGAAAAAAAGTCTGGAAGTAGTGGTAAGAAAAATAATTGGTCGAAAAGGAAGGGGGCATACTTTGAGGCAGGCAGACGTAAACGAAGACGATACTTAATGATAGTTATTCCGGTTATTGTCGTAGTTATAGGATTAATTGTTGCAT